>JBIKMK010000037.1:0-13214 GCA_044359315.1 Bryobacteraceae bacterium
CGTGTGCTGGCCGATGGTGCAATCCACTTCAAACTGCAAGCCCTGCGTGATGTCGGGGGTGCCGGGTTTGAAGGCGGTGTGGAAGAAGACGCCTGAATTGCCGTCGCCGTCGCACTTGAACTTGATCGACAGGTGGAAGTCCTTGTACGGCTTGTCGGTCTGCAGGTAGCCGTACTCCTTGGTGATGGCGATGCCGTGGATGACGCCATCTTCCACCACCCACTTCTCCTTGCCCACTTCCACCCAGCCGGAAAGATCCTTGCCGTTGAACAGGTTTACCCAGTCCTCACCGGGCAACTTCGTTTTGGGAGCCGGAGTCTGAGCAGAAAGCGACGCGAACGTCGAGCAAGCGAGTAGGAACAGCGCAGCGTTTTTCACGCCACTAGAATATCAACCGCGCCCCACCAGTGGCATCGTCGTCGCCATCACCGTCATCGTCAGCACATTGGCAGTGAGCGGCAGGCTGGCCATGTAGACCACGGCATCGGCCACATGCTGCACATCCATGCGCGGCTCCGTGCGCAATTCGCCATCGGCCTGGAGCACGCCGGCGGTCATGCGCTGGGTCATGTCAGTGGCGGCATTGCCAATGTCGATCTGCCCGCAGGCGATGTTGAACGGGCGCCCGTCGAGCGCGATGCACTTGGTTAAGCCAGTGATCGCGTGCTTGGTGGTAGTGTAGGGGGCCGAGTTGGGCCGCGGCGTCTGCGCCGAGATCGACCCATTGTTGATGATCCGGCCACCCTGCGGTTCCTGCGCCTTCATCATTTTCACCGCCGCCTGCGCGCACAGGAACGCGCCGGTCAAGTTGACGTTGACGACGGACTGCCACTGGTCAAACGTCAGCTCCTCCATCGGCACCGCCGGGACGTTGATGCCTGCGTTGTTGAACAGCACATCCAGCCGCCCAAACTTCGTGCGAATGGCTGTAAACAGAGCCTCCACCGCGGCCGGCTGCGTGATGTCCGTGGGCACGGCCAGCAAGCGATCTGCATTAGACCCTGCGAGCGAAATCGTCTGGTCCAGTTCGGCGGCGCGCCGCCCGGCGAGCACCACGGCATACCCCGCCCCATGCAAAGCCAGTGCCACGGAGCGTCCAATGCCGCTACCAGCTCCGGTTACGAGTGCAATCTTCATGGATGCATTGTATGCTGGCCGCCAACCTTCGCGTCTCCGTTTTCTCTTGATCGCGCGGGCTGGTGGTGGATGGGCCGTTCACAACGCGCAGAAATTGGCGTCCCCCAAAAGAAAAGGCCACCCGGGTCGAGACCCGGGTGGCCTTAGGCGAAACGAACTCAACTACTAGGCGCGCCGGCGGCGAGCCACAACAGCGAGGGCAACCATCGCACTGCCGCAGAGCGCCAGCGTCGTCGGCTCCGGAATCGCGGGAGGCGGAGGAAGGGCCGGGGAAGTCAGCGTGCCTGAACCGGAAATCGAACCACCGCTCTGGTTGAAGTTCGTCCGGAAGCTGGATTCCGTCGAGTCGAAGCCGGTCAGGTTGGCGATACCCTTCAGGTAGATGTCCAACGAGCAGCTAAACGGCGAAAGGTTGGTGCAGCCGCGGGAAACGATCATGCCAGACGAAGCAGTGAAATCACCGAACGCGCCGGAGATCGAAAAGCCGCCGCCGGTTGCGATGGTGGACAGGTCAATGGTGGCCGAACCATAGCCGGTCGCAGCGGGCACGATGGCGTAGTCACCAAGACCGACACCTGAAGACAAAACCGCAGTAATGGTCAATACGTTCGCCGCCGCGCCGAGGTTGGTCGCGGTCTGGGCCGTACCGATGTAGGCAAAGGGAAGCGAGCCGTTGATCGTAGCGGCACCAGCGCCGGAAATCAGCGCCAAGCTGAGCAGAATTGGGGCAATAAGCCTTTTCATCAAAATCCTCCACAAATTGAAAATACGTGACAGTTGAGGCAAGTGTCAGACAAGTGTCATCTCCCCTTGCCCGCTCACGATGGTTCTTCCATTTCAAGCCATGGGTCAACAAAAACGGATGAAAAAAGTAATGGTTAATTCGTTACGAAAAGCTGCCCCACTTTAGTGCAGTTCCGCTGAGGTTCAAAGGCGCCGATCGGTTCCTGCTCAGTTCGTCGCCCCTCTGATCTCGGATGAACTCCACCCGGGCCCCAAACCGCCACCCTACCCACCCGGAGTTGGCCCGCCCCAAGGGTGGATTGGCTTGCAAGTTATAGATTTAAAATAGAAATACCCAGGCCTAGGGGCCCTACCTACAGCCGAGCTCCGTGGTGAGCTACGCAGCGGTCCCTTAACAAAATGTATTGGCGTGGCTTGAAGGAGGGCAACGGTCGAAACGCCCATCGACGCGGAGGGGTCGAACTCCAATTAATGGCCCGCTAAAACCCCACAATTGGTCGAATTCGTCCTGTCCTATTTTAAGGGGGCTCCGATTGGCGCCGCCTCTTGTTGCAAGCTGCACTGTCTCTTTGGAGCAGCCCAAAAGAAGAAAAGGGCCCGGCCGAAGCCGAGCCCTGCCGGAACCTGCTTGCGTTGGACGCCTACACCTTCTCCGGAACGACAAACGGAGCGCGGTACTTCCGCTTCAGCAGCTTGTTGGCTTCTGAATCACCGATGAACTGTTCCTTCACCGGGTCGAAATCCAGCTGGCGGCCGACGCGCATGCTGATGGCTCCCATGTGGGCCAGGGCGCTGGCGTTGTGGGCGGTTTCCACCGGGCCGTTCTGATCGGAGGTCTTGCGGCTGCGGACGGCCTTGATGAAGTTGGCGTAGTGGTCGCCACCGGCCTTGCCGGACGGGCCCTTTTCGCGCTTGGGGCCTAGGTAAGTCTCAAAGGTGTCGTAGCCCTTGATCACCATGTAGCCATCCTTGCCGTAGAACAGGTTGCCGACGCCCGCGCCGTCTTCCAGATTCGTGTTCCAGTGGCGGACCTCGAACTGGATCATCTTCTGCTTGCCCACCGGGCCCGGATACAGGTAGAGCGCGGTCTGCACTTCGGGCGTTTCCTTGTCGTCGTCAAAGGTGAACTTGCCGCCCATGGAGGTGACCTTCGTGGGCAGCGTGTCGACGCCCAGGCCCCACATGCAGAGGTCTGTTTCGTGAATGCCCTGGTTGCCGACGTCGCCGTTGCCGTACTTCCAGGTCCAGTGCCAGTTGTAGTGCACGATGCGGCGCGTGAACGGCTCTATCTCAGCGGGGCCGGTCCACAGGTCGTAGTTCAAGTAGTCGGGCGTTTGCTCCGGGGCCTTCTTACCGATCGACGGCCGCCACCGGAACACGAGACCGCGCGACATATAGACGTCGCCAATCACGCCCTTGCGCAGCAGGCTGACCGCTTCCTGAATCGCGGCGGAGGAGCGGAGTTGCACACCATGCTGCACGATCCGGTTGTACTTATGCGCCGCTTCTACCAACTTCCGGCCTTCCCAGATCGAGTGCGCGCCCGGTTTCTCGACATAAACGTCCTTGCCTGCCTGGCACGCCCAGATGGCGGCCAGCGCGTGCCAGTGGTTGGGCATCGCAATGGAGACGGCGTCGATCGACTTGTTGTCGAACACCTTGCGCAGGTCCTGTTCGGTCTGTACCTTCTTGCCGTACTTGGCTTCAAACTCCGTGGAGCGCTTGTCCAGCAGGCTGCGGTCCGGGTCGCACAGCATCACCACTTCGGCGTCCGGTTGCGGCATGAAGCCGGCAATGTGATCCTTGCCACGGCCGTTGACGCCCAGCACCGCAATGCGCAGCTTGTCATTGGCCGCCCGGGCCACCGGCCGGGCCGCGACAGCGGCAGCGGCTCCGAAACAGAATGTACGGCGAGAACTCATCTTTGAAATTGACCTCGCTCGCGATCTTATCACCCCACTCTCGCGGCGCGTCCTCTTCGATCTGGCGCTGCACCGAGGGGTACAATGCCAATCGGAGGCTCCATGCTTAAGTTCGCCATCCTGATCCCCACCGCGTTGCTCGCCGCCGATGTCGGCTCGATTTCTTTCCCCGTCACCGGGACGCCTGAAACCCGGGCTTGCTTTGAACGTGGCGTCGCCATGATGCATAACTTCTGGTTTGAAGAAGCGCGTGAACAGTTCCAGCAGTGCACCAAAGCTGCTCCGCAGTTCGCCATGGGCTATTGGGGTGAGGCGATGACCTACAACCACTCCCTATGGATGCGTGTCTGGCCGGAAGATGCGCGGGCCGCGCTCGACAAGATCAAGGACGAATCGAAATTGACCACGCGGGAGCGCGCCTTCATTGCCGCCGCCCGGACTTTGTTCTCCAAGACCGGCGACAAGCTGCAGCGGGAAAAGGCATACTCGGCAGCGATGGAGAAGATCTATCTGGAGAATCCGGGTGATTTTGAAGCGGCCACCTTCTATGCACTCTCGTTGCTCGGCCAGGTGCGGCCCGGCGACGCCGGTTATGCCCGGCAGGCCAAAGCCGGAGCCATCGCGTTGGATGTCTACGCGAAGAATTCGAATCACCCAGGCGCCGCGCACTACATCATCCACGCTTTTGATGACCCTGACCACGCCATCATTGCTCTTCCCGCCGCTCGCCGCTATGCCGAGATCGCGCCGGAAGCGCACCATGCCCGCCACATGCCGTCGCACATTTTTCTCCAGTTGGGTATGTGGGATGACGTCGTCAAGTCAAACGAATCCTCCTGGACGGCTTCCGTGGCCTGGCAGAAGCGGAAAGGGCACCCGCTGGATGTTCGCGACTATCACAGCCAGTTCTGGTTAGCCTACGGCTACCTGCAACAGGGCCGTTATGCCGATGCCTGGAAGGTCTACCAGCAGAAGAAGGCCGACATCGTGGAGGCTCAAGGATCAGGCAAGGTCTACAGCTACTACCCGGATCTGGCGGCCGCTATCATTTTCGAAACCGGCGAATGGGACAAAGCCCAGACTGCCTTCAATGATCCGGTGACGATTCGCCGCGCTGGCGGTGACGACCACGCGCACGCCCCCGCCGCCGGCCGTCGCGCTGGTGAAGCGTTCACCAAAGGGATGGCGGCTGCCATCAAAGGCGATTCTCCGGCTGCCTGGCTGGACCTGCTGGAACAGGCCCGCCAGATCGATGACCAGAAGGGGGCCAAGGTATCTGCTGCCGCCTATGAGGCGCGCATGTTGATGATCAAGGCCGCCCAAGCCCAACGCGCCAAAAAGACCGACGAGATGATCGCCCTGATGCAGCGCGCTACGCAGCTGGAAGAGATGGACAAGGCCCCCAGCGGCCCGCCGGAGATCACGAAGCCCTCGCATGAGCTGTTTGGCGAAATGCTGCTCGATGCCGGACGCCCCAAGGAAGCGGCCGTGCAGTTCCGAAAGTCGCTGGAGCGCCAGCGTAACCGGACCCGGTCGGTGACGGGGCTCGCCCGGGCGCTCGCCACCGGTGGCGCGGAATCCGGCCAGTAACTACTTTGCCGGCGGTGGACCCAACGGGCTGGGGGCACACTTGGATGCCTCCACTACGTTGAAGTAGACGCCCGAGATCTTCCAGCCGTCCGCAGTCTGGAAAAGCGTCACGGAATCGACGCCGCAATGCGTCAGCTTTCCTGAACGGTGAAAGTCATAGGGTGCCCACAGCGTCGCCATGCCGCCTTCGATCAGCACCTTGGGCTGCCACATCCGCTCCAGCAGCGGCTCCTTGGCGGCCCCAATCCGGGTGGCGAATTCGGCCCCACTGGAACTGGATAGCGTCTGGTTGGCCCGGATGGAGACAATCTGCGCGGTGGGCGTCATCAGGTTGGTGATCGCCGCTGCGTCACGCGCGGCCATGGCATCGAACAACTTTTGAACCGTCGCCACCACTTCCTGATCCGATGCCGCCGCCGCTGGTCGGTCCAGTGTGGCCGTCAGAATGAAGACTGCTGCGAAGTTGCGCATGCCCCACTATAAACCGCTCTGCCATCAGTGATCGCCTATCCGATAATGGGCTGATGATCGAAGCCACGTTTCTCGCCTACGCCCCCAAGAAGCTGGAACAATTGGCCGGCCGCATCGCCACCTGTCTGGATACGCTCACCGAGGATCAGATCTGGTTCCGCGGGTCCGCCAACTCAAATTCAGTCGGGAACCTGGTGCTTCACCTGGGCGGCAACGTCCGCCAATGGATCGGCTACGGCGTCGGCCACCTGCCCGACGTTCGCACCCGGGACGCGGAATTCGCGGCGCGCGGTGGCCTGTCCACCGGCGAGTTGAAGCAGCTGCTGGGTACCGTTATCGCCGAAGCGACCGGCATCATTCGGACACTGGAGCCCGCGCAGCTCACGCGGCCTGCTTCCATCCAGGGCTACGACCTCACCGTATTTGAGGCCATCATTCACGTCATCGAACACTTTTCCAATCACACCGGCCAGATCATCTATGCCGCCAAAGCGATGACGGAAAAGGACTTTGGCTTCTACAACTTCCCGCTGAAGCCGGAAGCCGACCGGACCCCGTAGGCCGGGCCAGCGTCCGCCCGCGTAGTGCGGATGTTTGCATTAATAAAGTTTAATCAATAATTTTTCTGATCGGGCCCATCAAAATCTCTTTCTCCGGTATCTTTTTACTGCCGGTCGTCGTCGATACGGTACGGGACCATGTGTGTCCCTCCCAATATGCGCCATGTTGCCATCCGCTCTGTCGCGGTCTTCGCGTGCCTTGCTGTCCTCTCCGTTCGCGGTGAAGGGTTCGGACCCAGCCTTACCGTCATCCTCGATTTTGAAGACGCCCCCGCCACTCAATCACTTGGCGAAATGCGCCGTGAAGTGGCCGCCATCATGAAGCGGACGGGCCATTCGGTTGAAGTCCGCCTGCGGTCTGAGACCACCACCAACGAAGAGTTTGAGGATCTGGTTCTGGTGAAACTCACCGGCACCTGTCGCATGAACGGCATCCCTTACTCAGCCTTCATTGATGAACGTGGTCCGTCGCCACTGGCGTGGGCGCACACCGTCGAGGGTGAAATTCTACCGTTTAGTACGGTCGCCTGCGACAAGATCCGGCGCACCGTTGGTTCCGCTCTGTTTGGCGGCCAGAAGGCACAGGGCGATCAATTGCTTGGCCGGGCGTTGGGCCGCGTGGTGGCGCACGAACTTTATCACATCGTCACCAAGAGCGGAACTCACACTAAGTCCGGTGTTTTCAAGGAGTCACTGTCTGGTGCCCAGTTGATCGCCGACCGTCTGGAATTCCGCGAGCAGGACACCCGGCGCCTGCTCCACCATGCCTCCGGCGCCTCTCGCCCCACCTTCATCCGCGCCGCCGAAGCGGGTCAATAGCAAAATTTTATCGGGCGGATTCCTATTTCGATCTGGTAAACGTCCGAGGATCTCGACTATACTTACGTGTAATCCGTCCCAGGGACGGGCGAGTACCGTTTGGGGAACGCTCCCCGCCGGGCCTCCACATAAGATTGTCTTGCTGCCACGTGTTGCAGCCCCTAGCGCTCCCCGATGACCGAGCGCGCAAAATTGCACTTCAGGGGATCTACATGAAAGCAGTCTCAAATTTTGTCAGGCTCCTTCCCGCTCTTGCCCTTCTGACCGGCATGTCCATTAATTCCTATGGCCAGTCGATCTACGGCGGCGTTCGCGGGTTGGTGGTCGATGCTTCCGGTGGCGCACTAGCCAACGCGAAAGTGACGCTCACGGACGAAGGTACCAATGCCTCCCGTGCCACTGTCACCAGTGCCTCCGGCGAATACAACTTCTCATCCGTGATTCCGGCGACGTACTCGATCGTCGCGGAGTCGCCGGGCTTCAAAAAGGTGGAACGCAAGGGCGTCATTGTCGGCACCCAGCAGTTCTTGACGGTCGACGTCAAACTGGAAGTCGGCAACGTCACCGAATCGATCATGGTGACGGAAGAAGTGCCGCTGATCGAAACGGCGAACGCGTCTCGGGTCAGGTGATTGATCGCCAGAAGCTGATCGACCTGCCGAACCTCGGCCGCAACCCCTATATGTTCTCCCGCCTGGCTCCGAACGTGCAGCAGACCGGCAATCCGGCCTACGCCCGCATGCAGGACCAGTCCGGCTCCTCACAGATTTCCATCGCCGGCGGCCCGGTCCGTGGCAACAACTACCTGATCGACGGTGTGGCTATCACCGACATGGCCAACCGCGCCATCATTGTCGCGTCACTGGAAGCCGTTCAGGAAGTGAAAGTTCAGGCCAACACCTACGACGCCGAAATCGGCCGTTCCGGTGGTGGTATGTTCAACGCGTTCTTGAAGAGCGGTGGCAACAGCTACCACGGTTCGCTCGGCGGCTACATGCGCGAAACCGAATGGCTGGCCAACAGCTTCTTCTCCAACCGGGCCGGCCGCGGCATCACTGATCAGCCGTTCCGCAACTACTACGGCAGCTTCGGTGGCAAGGTTTGGATCCCCAAGATCTACGACGGCAAGAACCGCACCTTCTTCTGGGGTACTTTTGAAGGCTATCGCGACACCCAGGCCAACGCGGGCGTAACCCAGGTGCCCACCGCAGCGGAGCGCAGCGGCGACTTCTCGTCCTCTCTGGTTCGCGCAGGCGGTCCGGTCCGCGTGATCTATGATCCGCTCACCACGACGGCCACGGGCACCCGCACGCCGTTCTCCGGCAACCGGATCCCGGCCGGCCGCATCAGTCCGATCGGCAGTGCGATTGCTGCTACTTTCCCGGCTCCGCTCAACACGGCACGGTTTTACGGCGACAACAACATGCCGTACTTCGCCCAACTGCCCTCCAAGGCGGACCAGAAAACCTTCAAGTTTGACCACAAGATCACCGATTGGTGGTCGGCCAATATCTCCTACCTCCGGTACAACTCCATTGAGCCGGGCGAGACTTGGTTTGCCTCACCGTCCACCCCGCAGCAGTGGCGCCTGGACCGCCGCGTGGACTCCACCCAGATCAACAGCACCATGACGCTGAATCCGACCACCGTGCTGGCGGTCCGCTATGGTTACAACCGGTTTCCGAATTATGGTTTCCAGTCGAGCCAGGGCTATGATCTGGCCGCGCTTGGCTTCAGTGCTGGTTTCGTCAGGGCCATCCCGTCCCGGACGTTCCCGTCGGTCAGTTTTGAGAACTTCTACGCTGGCGACAACATGGGCACAAATAACAACTTCCTGCTGGTGCCGAACTCGAAGAACCTGCACGGTGTGCTCTCCAAGTTCATCGGTAAGCACAGCCTGAAGTTTGGTGCTGACTATCGGCGCATCAAGGTTTCCGGTGCTGACTTCGGCAATTCGGCGGGCCAGTTTACCTTCAACGATCAGTTCACCCGCGCCGACTTCACCCGTGGCGACGGCGCGTCGGGATCCGACTTAGCCAGCCTGCTACTGGGGTATCCGGCCGCGGCGAACGGATTTGTGCCCTCCACCCTCCACAACTATGCGGACTATACATCGGCCTTCGTCCAGGACGATTACCGGTTCAATGCCAAGTTGACCCTCACCTTCGGCGTACGTTGGGAGCGCGAGACCGGCTTGATGGAGCGCAATAACGACATCATCACGGGCTTTGATCGCACTGCGCTGAACTCCATTAGTGCCGTCTCCGGCATCCCCACCCGCGGCGCGGTCCAGTTTGCCGGTGTCAACGGAGCGAACCGCTACGTCGGCAACCCGAACAACAATAAGCTGTCGCCCCGCATCGGCGTCGCCTACCAGATGAACTCCAAGACCACCATCCGCGGCGGCTACGGCGTCTTCTGGGCGCCGCAGACGGCCCAGGGCGGTGTTTACCTGCCGGAAGGCTTTACGGCCTCGACGCAACCTCTGACCACTCTGGACGGCGGCCGAACCCCGAATCCAGCCACCACACTCGCCAACGTCTTTTCGTCCGGTCTTGACCAGCCCGTCGGGAACCGCCTCGGCGATCAGACCGGCATCGGCAAGGCCCTGACGATCTTCGACCCCAATGCCAAGTCGCCCTATGTTCAGCAGTACTCAGTGGACATTCAGCGCGAATTGCCCTTTAGCATGGCCCTGTCGGTGGCCTACGTCGGATCCCGCTCCAGCAGCCTAACGCTCAACTCGGCGGCCATCAACATCAACCAAGTGGAGCCTCGCTTCTACAATCGCACTGCCGCCGCTCTGACCGCGGCGACCGCCAACCCTTACTTCGGCAAGGGCGGCGTGGCCGGCCTGGCTGGCGCCACGGTGTCTCAGGCTCAGCTCCTCCGGCCATTCCCGGCGTTCGGCAACCTGAACTATCAGTTCTCCGACTACGGCCGCGCCCGCTATGACTCCCTGGCCTTCCGCGTCCAGAAGCGCATGAGCCAAGGCTTGAACTTCCTCTATGCGTTCACCTGGTCCAAGAATCTGGACAACGTCTCCGGCGGCGCAGGCAACAACCTGAATGGCGGCGGCGCTGCTCCTCAGAACGTCTACGACCTGGGTTCAGAGTATGGCCTGTCGAACATCGACGCCACCACCCGCAACAGCTTGGCGATCACTTACGAACTGCCGTTCGGCAAGGGTAAGGCCTTCGGCGGCGGTGTGAATCGCTGGGCCGATATGGCCATCGGCGGCTGGACGATCAACTCGGTGGCGGTCATCAACGGCGGCTTCCCGATCCAGGTTCGCCAGAACGCTAACAACAATGGTGTGATCTTCGCCTCCAGCCAGCGGCCCAATGCCACTGGCTCCAACCCGTTCGCGGGCGGCGACAAGACGCAATGGACCGACGGCGCGGGCTACCTGAACGCCTCTGCCTTCTCAGTCGCCCCGGCCCTGACCTTCGGCAACGTCAGCCGTACCATCTCCACCCGCGGACTGCGGCAGAACAACTGGGACATCTCGCTGTTCAAGAACTTCACGATCACTGAGCGCTTCAAGGCTCAGTTCCGTGCTGAGGCGCTCAACGCCATGAACACGCCGATGTTCCGCGCCCCCAATGCTCTAGTTGGTAACTCCGCGTTTGGTAAGATCACCCAGCAGGCCAACTTCGCGCGAATGATGCAACTCGGTCTCCGTCTCTACTTCTAGTCCGGGAAACCGGCTGGAACTTGTTTCGGAAAAATTTCAATCCTGGGCCGCCGGCGTCATAACCGGCGGCCTATACTAGTAGAATCAGTAGCCATCTCTTTCGAGAGGAAAGAAACGCCATGAACGATCTGCTCAACACCGAGGTTTCTCGGGACATTCTGAAGCGCGGCTTCTCCCGCCGGGCTTTCGGAAAATTCACCACCCTCATGACGGCCGGCGCCAGCCTGCCGTTCTACAATGAAGCCGCCCTGGCCCAGGGCCTGTCCGCCATGCGTGGCCTTCCTCCGGATGCCGTTCGCATCAACGCCAATGAGAACCCGCTCGGCCCTTGCAACGAAGCCGCCGAAGCGATCTATGGTGTGGTGAAAAAGGGTGGCCGTTACCTGTACGAAGAGACCTTCGGCTTCACCAAGCTGCAGGCTGACCTGGAAGGTTTGAAGCCCAACTACGTGGTTCCGTTCGCCGGCTCCAGCGCTCCGCTGCACCAGGCCGTGATGGCGTTCACCTCGCCGTCGCGTCCGCTGGTGATGGGCGACCCCGGCTACGAAGCTGCGGACCGGGCCGCGAAGTTCGTCGGCGCCAAGACCATCAAGGTCCCGCTGGCCAAGGACTACTCGCACGACGTCAAGGCGATGGTGGCTGCGTCCCCCACCGCGGGCGTTATCTACATCTGCAACCCCAACAACCCCACCGGTACGTTGACCAAGCGCAAGGACATTGAATTCGTCCTCGCCAACATGCCCAAGGGTTCCATCCTGCTGCTCGACGAAGCCTACATCCACCTCTCGGGTGACGCGGCTGGTTCCGACCTGGTCGCCGCGGACAAGGACATCATCATCCTGCGCACCTTCTCCAAGCTCTACGGCATGGCTGGCCTGCGCGCCGGTGCGGCGTTCGGCCGTCCGGACCTGCTGGCCAAGATGACCCCCTACGGCGCTGGCGCACTGCCGGTAACCGGTGTGGTGGGTGCCACCGCCAGCCTGAAGGTGTCCAAGACCCTGGTTCCGGAGCGCGCCGCCATCATCGGTGCCGTCCGCCAGGATGTCATGAACTACCTCACGCAGAAGAAGATCGCGTTCGTGCCTTCGGTTTCGAACAAGATCATGATCGACGTGAAGCGCCCCGGCGCTGAAGTGTTCGAAGCCATGGTCAAGGAAAAGGTCGTCATCGGCCGTACCTGGGCTGCCTGGCCGAACCACGTTCGCGTGTCCATCGGCACTAAAGACGAAATGGAGAAGTTCAAGACGGCTTTCTCCAAAGTCATGGGTGTCTAGTTTTCTCCCGGTCCGGGGCGAGGCGTCATGCTTCGCTCCGGACGCCCACGAATCTCTCCCGGCGAGCCCCTGTCGGCCTGCCTTATTTTGTCCCGTCCCCGGTCCGGACAGGCTTCATCTAAGGTCATGTCATCGATGAACTCCTGGAAGCTTCCGGCCTACTCGTTTAAGGCCTTTGCCGGCGACACCTTTGGCGGTGTCATCGCCGCCCTGATCGCCCTGCCGTATGGCTTGGCCATGGCCACCCTGATGGGCCTTCCCCCGGCTCTCGGACTTTTTACTTCTCTTCTTACTGCTCCCATCACCGCTTTCCTGGGCCGCAACCCGGTTCTAATTGGCGGCACCTCCACCGTCACCGTCCCGTTCCTGGCCATTGCTGTCAAGCAGCAGGGCATTGGTGGAGCGGCCAAAGTGACACTGGTCGCGGCGGTCTTCATGATGGCGTTCTCGGTATTGCGCTTGGGCCGCTTTATCGGCAAAGTTCCCCAGGCCGTTGTCTCGGGCTTTTCCGTGGGCATTGGCGGCATGATGGTGATCTCGCAGCTGAAGACCATCTTCGGCTTGAATATCCCGGTAACCGGTGCCACCGCGATCATCGTCCAGTTCACGGAAGTGATGCTGCACATCACCGAAATGCGCTGGCAACCCTTCGTTTACGGCGTGGTGGTGATCATTGTGGCCTTCCAGGTCACCAAGCTCACCAATAAAGCTCCGGCGCCGCTGATTGGCGTCATTGCTGCCATCCTGGTGGGTTTGATCTTTGGTTTGCATGAAAAGGAAGTGGGCGCACTGCCGCTGGAGATTCCGCCCTTCGCTGGCTTCACCTGGTCGCCGGCAGATGTTTATCAGGTGCTGCCGTCCGGTCTCGCGCTGGCCTTTGTTGCCTCCATCAATCTGCTGATCACCTCCCGCGTGGTGGAACATTTCCGGGGCCGCCATCGTCCCATGCGCCCGATCGACGCGGATTCTGAATTGGGTGCTTACGGCATTGCCAATATTT
>JBIKMK010000518.1:0-3805 GCA_044359315.1 Bryobacteraceae bacterium
TGGTCTTCAATATGCTGACCATCAAGGGCATCTACGGGCGCGAGATGTATGAGACCTGGTACAAGATGACGGTGATGCTGGAATCGGGGCTCGACATTGCGCCGGTGATCACGCACCGGTTCGCCTGGCATGAGTTCCAGCAAGGGTTCGATGCGATGAAGAGCGGAGCCTGCGGCAAGGTGGTGCTGGATTGGAGCGACGTTTAAGCCATGTATACCGCTGAAGCGAGACTGCAAGAGACGCTCTCCGGCATTCGAGCCGAAGGGCTCTACAAGAACGAACGTGTGATGTCGAGCGCGCAGGGCACGGAGGTGACGGTGGGCGGCGGCCAGCCGCTGATCAACCTGTGCGCCAACAACTATCTGGGCCTGGCCAATCATCCGGCCATCGTCCAGGCGGCGCACGACGCGCTCGACCGGTGGGGCTATGGCCTGGCCTCGGTGCGCTTTATCTGCGGCACGCAGGAGCTGCACAAACAACTGGAGCAGCGGATCAGCGAGTTTCTGGGGACGGAAGATACGATCCTCTACGGCTCCTGCTTTGACGCCAACGGCGGCTTGTTTGAGACGCTGCTGGATGCGGAAGATGCGGTGGTGTCGGATGAGTTGAACCACGCCAGCATCATTGACGGCATCCGGTTGTGCAAAGCGAAGCGGTTCCGGTATCGCAATGGTGACATGGCGGACCTGGAAGCGAAGCTGGCGGAGGCGCAAGGGTCGCGGCAGATTCTGATCGCCACCGACGGCGTCTTTTCGATGGATGGCTACATCGCCAAGCTGCCGGAGATCTGCGAGTTGGCCGCTCGGTTCGGCGCGATGGTGATGGTGGATGATTCGCACGCGGTGGGCTTTATCGGAGCCCAAGGCCGCGGCACGCCGGAACATTGCGGGGTGATGGACAAGGTGGACATCATCACCGGCACGTTGGGCAAGGCTTTGGGCGGGGCCAGCGGCGGCTATACCAGTGGCCGCAAGGCCATCATTGACCTGCTGCGCCAACGCTCGCGACCGTACCTGTTCTCGAACTCCGTGCCGCCGCCGATTGCTGGGGCGTCGTTGAAGGTGCTGGAGTTGCTATCGGCGGGCGGCGAGCTACGGGAACGGGTTCATGCGAACGCGGCGCTCTTCCGGTCGCTGATGACGAATCAAGGTTTCGACCTGCTGCCCGGCGAACACCCGATCATCCCGGTGATGCTGCACGACGCCACGGTGGCCACACGCATGGCGGAGAAGTTGCTGGCGCGCGGTGTCTACATGATCGCCTTTTCGTATCCGGTGGTACCCAAGGGCCGCGCTCGCATCCGGGTGCAGGTGTCGGCGGCACATACAACGGCTGAGTTGGAATACGCCGCCGCGCAGTTCGCGGCAGCTCGCGATGAGATGCAGGCCGCCTAGCCCCATGCGTAAGCTTGGGGCTTCATCGAGGTACGTGAGCAAGCCCCAAGCTGACGCATGGGGCTACGCGGCCAGCAGTTGCGAGCTTTAGAAAATGCTCAGCTAGAGGCCGAGCCGGATCTCTTCTTCCGGTTCACGCTCGCGCTGGTAGTGCGGCATCACGGCGGCCAGGCCGGTGAGGATTAACCCGAGTGCCAGGCAGATCCAGGCGAACCAGTCGCCATGTTTGGAGTAGGGCGTCGTTTCGCTGACGGTGGAGAAATTGAGGCGCCCCGCGGTTTCACGATAGGGCAGCAAAGTGCGGGCCACGCGACCGGCTGGGTCAATCGACGCCGTGATGCCGTCATTGGTGACGCGCAGCACCCAGCGCTGATTCTCGATGGCGCGCATGCGGGCTAGCAGCAGGTGCTGCTCGCGGGCGGCGGTCTTGAAGAACCAGCCATCGTTGGAGATGTTCACCAGCACGTTGGCGTTCTGCTGAGCATTCAGGCGAACCAAGTGCGGGAACGCTGCTTCGTAGCAGATGAAGGTGCCGATCCGCAGCGGATCAATATGGGCGACATGCGGGCCATCGCCCGCCGCGAAGTCGCCGGCTTCGGTGGAGATCTTGGTGATCCAGCCGAACATGGGCGGTATGAACTCCCCGAACGGCACCAGAAAGGTCTTGGAGTAGCGGCCGCGTTCGTTCCCTTGCGGGTCGACGATGACGGCCGAGTTCAGCGGCGCGCCGTCCGGCGTGTGCGTCACTGCTCCCAACAACACGGGTGCGCCGGCCAGTCGAGCCAATGTGCCGACGGCTTGCCGCAATTCAGAGTTGCCACCCGGGGTGACGCGGTCCCAGTAGAAACCGGCCGGCATTTCAGGCCACACCACCAGATTGGCGCGCGGTAACGCCGCGCCTAGCGACAGGTTCGCCAGCCGGGAGATGTCTGGCGGGGTGCTCTCGGTCAAGTTGGGCTGCATGGCCACCGCCGTCAGTTCGCCCTTGTAGGCGTTCGGCAACTCCGGCAGCAGATAGAGGCCGGGCAGCGCCAACAGCCACAGTAGGTGCGCGCGCGGGCGGCGCAGAACCAGCAGGGCCAAGCCGACATTCAGCATCACCAGCACGAAAGAAACTCCGTAGACCCCCAGCAATGGCGCGGCCCGTAAGGGGATACCCATGGGCACGGCGGCATTGCCCAGCGTCAACCAGGCAAAGCCAAACGTCCCGTGGGTCCGTTCGATTCCGGCCCACAGCGCCGCAATAGCCGGAATGGCCCACCAGCGCCCCATCAGCGAGCCGGCGCAGAGCGCGAACACGGCCGTGTGTAGCGCCTTGATGGCGGCGAACATCACCAGCGTCAGCCAGCTGAGCGGCTCACTTAAGCCACCATAGGCGGCCAGCGTCGGCCGGATCCAGTAGCAGACGCCCGCCCAGAAGATGAAGCCGGTCAGCTCCCCCACGGCGAATCGAACCCACGGCCGCGTTTCCCGGCCACAGGCAAAAAGCAACGGGACCAAGGCGATAGGCGCCAGCAAGTCAATCTGCAAGCCGGTGAAGCCGGGGAAGAGCAGCACCAGCAGCTGGCCGGAAACCAGCGCCGCCAGAATGTTCAAGCCAGGTAGCATCTAGACGGCTTCTTCGTGGACCAGGTCCGCCATGTAGGAACTGCGCACAAACGGGCCGGCAAAGACATTCTTGAACCCGATGGAAAGGCCATATTCGCGCCAACGTTCGTACTCCTCCGGTGGCACGTGGCGGGTCACCCGCCGGTTCTTCCGCGACGGCTGCAGATACTGCCCGATGGTGGCGATATCGGTGTCCGCCGCGCGCAGGTCGTCCAACAGGCGGCAGACTTCGTCGAACTTTTCCCCCAACCCCACCATCAGGCCTGATTTCGTCAACGCCTGCGGGCGGTGCTGTTTGGCGAACTTCAGGACATCCAGCGATTGCTGGTACTTCGCCTGCGGCCGGACGCTCCGGTAGAGCCGGGCGATGGTCTCCATGTTGTGGTTGAAGACGTCCGGCGCGGCATCCAGCACGCGGGCGACGGCCTCCAGGTTGCCGTCAAAGTCGGGCGTCAACACCTCCACCTGCGCTTCCGGCAGTGCTTGCTGAACGGCGGTAACAGTCGCTGCAAAATGCGTCGAACCGCCGTCGGCCAGATCGTCCCGGTTGACGCTGGTGATGACGACGTAGCGCAGCTTCATGGTGGCGGCCATCCGGGCGACATGCGCAGGTTCATCGGGGTCCAGCGGCGATTCCTGCTTGCGCGGGTTGAACTTCGGCACGCTGCAGAAGGTGCAACCCCGGGTGCAGAGATTGCCCAGGATCATGAACGTAGCCGCGCCGCGATGGAAGCATTCGTGGATGTTGGGGCAACGGGCAGATTCGCAAACCGTATGCAGATTCAACGCCCGCAAATCTTTCT
>JBIKMK010000038.1:0-13194 GCA_044359315.1 Bryobacteraceae bacterium
CCAAATGGACCGAAGTGTGGTCCCGCATCCACCTGGGCAAAATCTTCGACACCAC
Source organism: Bryobacteraceae bacterium (assembly GCA_044359315.1). Classification (GTDB taxonomy): domain Bacteria; phylum Acidobacteriota; class Terriglobia; order Bryobacterales; family Bryobacteraceae; genus JAPKYZ01. The sequence continues at coordinate 56 of JBIKMK010000038.1, forward strand.
TGGCCAACGCGAACGCGCCGTCAATGAATACAACCTGGCGCTGCGCACCAAGGACAACACGCAAGGGGCCCAGGAAGAAGCCGCCAAGTATCTGAAGGAGCCCTACAAGAGGGCGTCCACCAACAACTAGGTCCCTCCCTCCCTAAAAGGCTAGGGTGCGGCCATGCCGCCGGAGCCTGTTGGATAATGGACTAAGGAGTTCCTTTCCCCCATGCCCGCGGTTGCTAGTGTCGTCGATGAAATCCTGGAGTTGAAGCAAGAGCGCAAAGCGATCCTGCTCGCGCACCACTACCAGGAGAGCGAAATTCAGGAGCTGGCCGATTCCGTCGGTGACAGCCTGGAACTGGCGCGTGCTGCCCAGAAGTTTGAAGGGGAAGTAATCGCCTTCTGCGGCGTCTGGTTCATGGCGGAAACGGCCAAGGCGCTGAACCCCACGCGCACTGTTGTGGTGCCCGACGCGAAGGCCTCCTGCTCCCTAGTGGAAAGCTGTACTGCGCCCCAGGTGGCCGCCTTTAAGCAGAAGTACCCGGACCATGTGGTGGTGAGCTACATCAACACGTCGCTGGAAGTAAAGGCGCTGTCGGACATTGTGTGTACGTCGCGCAATGCCGTGCAGGTGGTGAATTCGATCCCGGCGGACCAGCCGATTCTGTTCCTGCCGGACATCAACCTGGGCAACTATGTGAAGAAGCAGACCGGCCGCGAGAATATGCGGATCTGGCAGGGTGCCTGTATTGTCCATGCCACCTTCCCGGCGCGCCGCTTGAGTGCCGCCCGCAGTGAGTATCCGGGCGCGCTGGTGGCGTCGCATCCGGAATGCCCGCCCGAGGTGCTGGCGATGTCGGACTTTATCGGGTCCACGTCGGCCATCATCGATTGGTGCGTCAACCATCCGGGCGACGAGTTCATCATCATGACCGAATCGGGCGTGGAGCATTCGCTGAAGCGCCGCGCGCCCTGGAAGAAGTTCCACTTCGTGCCGAACGAGAACTGCAATTGCAGTGAGTGCCCGTACATGCGGCTGAACACGCTGGAAAAGCTGCGCGACTGTTTGCGGACGCTGCAGCCGGAAGTCACGTTATCGCCAGAGTTGATGGAAGCGGCGCGGCGGCCCATTGAAAGAATGTTGGCCGTCAAGTGACGCACCCCGGCCCCATCGCCAACGCTCCGCTCATCGACACCTTTGGCCGGTTGCACGACAACCTGCGCATCTCAGTCACTGACAAGTGCAACATCCGCTGCTTTTACTGCATGCCGGAAGGCCCGATCAACTACATTGATCATTCCGAGATCCTCCGCTACGAAGAGATGGAGCGGTTTGTGCGGGTGGCCGTGGGCCTGGGCGTCACCAAGATCCGCCTGACCGGAGGCGAGCCGCTGGTGCGCAAGGATCTTGACAAGCTGATCGCGATGCTGACCGCGGTGCAGGGAATCCGCGACATTGCCCTCACCACCAACGCGGTGTTGCTGGAACAGCACGCGCAGTCGCTCTACGACGCGGGTCTGCGGCGGTTGAACATCCACATCGACACGCTGGACCGTGAGCGCTTCCACCACATCACGCGCCGCGACGATTTCGACAAGGTGATGCGGGGCATCGACAAGGCGCAAGCCGTGGGCTTCCCCACCATCAAGATCAACGCCGTGGCGGTGAAGAACCTGGTGGAGCCGGACATCGTGCCGCTGGCGCGCTTTGGCCGCGAACGCGGCATCGAGATCCGCTACATCGAGTTTATGCCGCTGGATCACCAGGGCCTGTGGGATAAGCGCAAAGTGCTGACTGCCGATGAAATGCTGGCGCTGCTGACCAACGAAGTCGGACCGCTGGAAGCGATTCCCGATGCTGACCCGCGCGCCCCGGCCACGGAGTACCGCTTTGCCGATGGCATCGGACGCATTGGGTTTATCGCCAGCGTCTCGAAGCCCTTCTGCCTGAATTGCAACCGGCTCCGGCTGACCTCGGATGGCAAGCTGCGCTACTGCTTGTTCGCGATTGAGGAGATGGACGTGCGGGAACTGTTGCGGAATGGCGGCACGGATGACGAGATCGCGGCGGTGATCCGCGAAAACGTCCGTCGCAAGTGGATCGGCCACGAGATCAACGCGCAGAAGTTTATCCCGCCGCCGAGGCCCATGCACTCGATTGGCGGCTAGCCGCCGGCCGAGCAATTCAGCAACCGCATGCTGGCGCATGGCGGCTCGGAACGGGCGTCCTACCGGCACATGTCCTGACAGAGCCGCGACCGCGAGGGAGCGGTGGGAAATGTCAGGTCTGCGATAGAAGGTCGCTAGCCGCCGCCTGGGTGGAGCGATCTTACGGCTGCCAGGCAACCGTGGATAGATCCGCCACGCGACGGCCAGTCTTGCCCGCCGCTACACAGCGCACGCCTTCTTCTCGCAACTTCTCCGCCTGCCCGGCTTCGCCACCGGGCAACAGCGTCGTCAGGCGCCCATCGCTGCGCACTACGCGCCAGTAGGGCACACCGTTGCCTTCCTCTTCAGCGGCTTCGGCCACGACACGGAGAAAGATGCCGGTGGTCAAGGGACACGTGTAGTCGGCATGCCACTTATGGGCCAGATGATCGCGCAGTGCGTCCAGCGTCAGCACGGAGCCGGCGGGGATTTGCCGGATCACGGCTTGCAGTTCCAGCGGCGAAGCAATCAGCATATTGCCCACCGGGAACGTTTTGCTCTTGGATGAAGTGATGGGCTGCACTCTGGGCGGCGGGGCCGAATCGCGCTTTTGGACGGCGGATTTGCGGGCGGGCATACCTTTAGATTGCCACGGCGGCGGGGCTTGAAAAATAAATTGCGGGGCGGCTGAAACGTTTCCGGCCGTGAGCCGCACTACCCCTCGATGCCGAGAGTTGAGCCAGCGGATCGAGCGGGAGTATTGGTTTCCGGCCAAGGCTTGCCGCGCACGCTTCTTGACTTTCGGGTTATCGCCGCAGCCGTTTGCATGGCCATTTGGGCCGCCTGTGAGCTGCGCGGCGGTGGCACAGTGCAAGGCTCATCCGGCGGTGGAGTTCCCGCCCCTCCACCGCTGGTGAAAGCAAACAGAGGGTCGTAGTTGAAGGCCCCGACGCGCTTCAGGAACCAACCTGGAGGCGTAATCTCCGCAGTGAGCGCCCGGCCGCTGAACGTTAGCTAACCGAGGCCTGCTGCCGGAGGAGCAACCTGGACGGCCTCCGGAGTTCCGCATGCCCCGCCTGGCATGAAAACTTCTTGGAGGCCGTCACAGGAATGAAAGCTTTTGTCCGCTAAAATGAGCTATCCCGATGCGCATCGCGCTAGCTCAGATCAATACCACCGTCGGCGACTTTCCGGGCAATGCCCGCCGGATGTCCGCCTTCGCGCGCCGGGCCGCGGATGCCGGCGCTGATGTCGTCGCTTTCCCCGAACTGTCCCTCACCGGCTATCCCCCGCTGGACCTGATCGAAAAGCCCAGCTTTCTTGAACGCGCCGAGGAGCAACTGGCGCTGCTGACGGCCGAACTGGCGGCGTTGCCGCTGGCGGTTATCTGCGGCACGATTGCGCGCGCGGAACGCTCCGCCGGCAAGCAACTGCTGAACTCCGCCATCGTGTTGGCCCAAGGCCAGCCCGGGTTCCGGCAGGACAAGATGTTGCTGCCCACCTATGACGTCTTCGACGAGGCCCGCTATTTTCAACCCGCCGAACGCCAGAAGCTGACCTGGATCACGGGCCGCAAAACGGCCTTGACCATCTGCGAGGATGCCTGGAACGACAAGCAGTTCTGGGAGCGGCGGCTCTACCAGCGGGATCCGGTGGAAGAACTGGTCTCGGGCGGTGCCGAAGTGTTGATCTCGATCAACGCATCGCCCTATCACATTGGGAAACGCGAGCAGCGGCGCGAGATCTTTGCGGCTACGGCCAAGCGGTACAAGATCCCGGTGGTCTATGTGAACCAGGTGGGCGGCAACGATCAGTTGGTGTTCGATGGGTCGAGCTTTGCCATGGACGCGACCGGCAAAGTGACCGCGGCGGCTTGCTCCTTTGATGAAGACCTGATCATCGTCGATGTCGATTCCGGCGCAGGAACGCTGAACGAAACGCATCAGGAAGAAACCGAGGCCACGTATCAGGCGCTGGTGCTGGGTACTCGAGACTACATCCGCAAGTGCGGCTTCCAAAAAGTACTGATCGGCCTGTCCGGCGGGATAGATTCCACCATCACCGCGGCCATCGCCGTGGATGCCGTGGGCCGGGAGAATGTCACCGGTGTCGCCATGCCGGGGCCGCACAGTTCAGACCATAGCTTGGCCGATGCGCGCACATTGGCCGAGAACCTGGGCATCCGCTTTGAGGTGGCCAGCATCAATGCGGGCTACGCCGCGGCCATGGCGACCTTGGCGCCCGTCTTTGTGGGCTTAAAGCCGGACGTTACTGAAGAGAATCTGCAAAGCCGTCTGCGCGGGTTGACGCTGATGGCGATGTCGAATAAGTTTGGCGCGCTGGTGCTGACCACCGGCAACAAGAGCGAGGTGGCCGTGGGCTACTGCACGCTCTACGGCGACATGTGCGGCGGCCTAGCCGTCATCAGCGATGTCCCGAAGACGATGGTGTACGAGCTATCACGCACCGCCAACCGGCGGCACAACGGAGCAATCCCGGAAAGCGTCTTCACCAAGCCGCCATCGGCGGAGCTGCGCCCGGACCAGAAAGATTCCGACTCGCTCCCCGACTACGAAGTGCTGGACGCCATCCTGAAGGCGTACATCGAAGAGTTGCGCACACCGGCCGAGATTGCTGAGCTTCTAGGCCAGCCGCTGGAGCTGGTGCGCGACATCATCAACAAAGTTGACCGCAACGAATACAAGCGGCAGCAAGCCGCTCCCGGACTGAAGGTGACCACCAAAGCCTTCGGCATCGGGCGCCGATTCCCCATAGCCCAGAGGTTCGCCGAATGAAGATCCTGATCCCCCTCGCGTTACTGGCCGCCGCGGCCGTGCTGGTGTCGCAACAGAGGCCCACTATACTGGTGGGCCCGCAGGCTGACGGTAGCGTGATGCTGAACTCTGGCTGGTCCTTGCGGCCGGCGGGCGAGCAGATGCCGCTTTCGACACTGCCGATGTCGACCGCACTTTCACCTGATGGGCGCTTTCTGGTGGTGCTCTGCGGCGGCTACCGGACCCCGTCGCTGATTGTGCTGGACGCGAAGACCTTGGCCGAGATCGACCGGGTGAACGTGGCTGATGCGTGGCTCGGCCTCGCGTTTTCGCCCAATGGCAAGACGGTCTACGCCGGTGGCGGATCGCAAGGTGCGGTGTTTGAGTTTGCGATGTCGAACGAAGGCCGCCTGGCGGAAACGCGACGGATCGATCTGGTGCGCCCGGCGGAGCGCAAGATCGAGGACTTCGTTGGTGACGTCGCTGTCTCCGCCGATGGACGGCTGATCTATGCGGCCATTGTGCATCGCGACGTGATTGCCGTCATCAACCCGCTGTCGGGCATGGTGATCGAACGGATCAAGACCGGCCGCCGTCCCTACAAGATGCTGTTCCACCCGGACGGTAAGAGCTTCTTTGTTTCCAGCTGGGCCGATGCCGCCATCGTGCACCACAAGGCGGAGACGGGCGAACGGATCGCCGTGTTCCGTGTGGGTCCGCACCCGACGGACATGATCTGGCGCGACAAGCTGACCCGCAACGAAGAAGGCGAGCAGCCCAGCTGGAAGGCGCGTCTGTTTGTCGCTTCGGCCAACACCAACAACGTTTACGTGCTGGGCGTCGATGAAGACAAAAGCGCGCGTCTGATCGAGACGCTCAGCCTGGCGCTCTACCCGCGGCAACCAGCGGGCATGACGCCCTCGGCGCTGGCGCTCAGTCCGGACCAGTCCAAGCTCTACACCGTCTGCTCAGACGCCAACGCGGTGGCTGTCACCGATGTCTCGGGGCCACAATCGCGCATGCTGGGCTTTATTCCGGTGGGCTGGTATCCGACCGGCGCGCGCATTCTGGCCGATGGCCGGGCGTTTATCCTGAATGGCCGTGGCTCCCGCAGCTTTCCGAATGTGAATGGTCCGCAACCCGGCAAGGCTCCCGCCGTCAGCCATGAGGGCATTCGCAATCCGGGCTACGTGGGCAATCTGCAAGTGGGCACGGCCTCCGTAATTCCCGCTGACTACAATGTGGCGGGCGGCACGGAGATTGTGCGCCGCAATTCGCCCTACTCGGACCAGTTGCTGTTGAACACGACAGCCAGCAGCCGCATCGTTCCGCCGGGGACTTTTGGGAAGTCGCCCATTGAGCATGTGATCTATGTGGTGAAGGAGAACCGCACCTACGATCAGGTGCTGGGCGATCTCGGCAAAGGCAATGGCGACCCGTCGCTGACGCTGTTCAACAACGATTCCGCGCCCAACCACAAGAAGTTGGCGCGCGAGTTCACGCTGCTGGACAACTTCTACGTCAGCGCGGATGTCAGCGCCGACGGACACAACTGGTCGACGGCGGCCATTGCGCCGGACTATGTGCAGAAGATGTGGCCCAACAGCTACGCCGGACGCCGCAAGCATTACGACTATGAAGGTGGTGAACCCGCCGCCCTCCCTCCCGGTGGCCGCATCTGGCATGCAGCGCTGCAAAAGGGCTTGAGCGTGCGCAACTACGGCTGGTGGGCCGAGAATCTCCCCGGTGCCGCCAAGGCAACCGGTGAAGTGCAGATCGGCAAAGTGCGCGATCCGGCGCTGGCCCCGCACACCAACATGAAGTTCCGCAGCTTTGATCTCGACTATCTGGACGTGGAAAGGGCCAAGGTCTTCCTGGCCGATCTGCGCCAGTTTGAAGAGACCGGCAAGATGCCCAACTTGATCTTCTTCCGCATCGGCAATGACCACACGTCCGGCACCTCCAAGGGCAAGTATTCGCCGCTGGCCGCCATGGCCGATAATGACCTGGCGCTGGGCATGCTGGTGGAGGCGATGTCGAAGTCGAAGTTCTGGGCCAAGACCGCCATCTTCGTGCTGGAAGACGATGCGCAGAATGGGCCCGACCACATTGATTCGCACCGCTCCCCGGCCTACGTCATCTCGCCTTATTCGCGCACCGGACGCGTCGATTCGACGCTATACAACACCACCTCCATGCTGCGGACGATGGAGCTGATTTTGGGTCTGGCTCCGATGACGCACTTTGATGCTGCTGCCACGCCCATGGCCGCCGCCTTCTCGGACACCGCCAACATGGCCCCTTATGCCGCGCTGACCCCGAAGCAGCGCCTGGATGAGCGCAACGGGGCCGATGCTCCGATGGCGGCGCGCTCCGCGCAGATGGATTTCGATGAAGCCGATGAGATCGAGGATGACGTGCTGAACGAGATCCTGTGGCGCGCCATCAAGAAGACCACGCCTCCGGTCCCGGTGCGATCGATCTTCGGAAGATAGCGCGCCGGATCAACCGGAGCCAGTGATACACTCACGGGCGATGCGACTGACCGTGCTTGCTCTCTTGGCCCTGCCGTTATTGGCGGAAAATCTGCTGGACCCGGCCCGCCTGATCCGCGTGGTTCCGGAGCGGATGAAAGAAGCCGTTGCCCGGCAGGAAGTGCCCGGCGTCGTCAGCCTCGTTGTCACTCGCGAAGGTGTCATCCATCACAGCGCCACCGGCTTTGCTGATGCCGCGCGCAAGCAGCCGCTGGCCACCGATGGCATCTTCTGGATCGCCTCCATGACCAAGCCGATCACCGCGACGGCTGTGATGATGATGAAGGAAGAGGGCAAGCTCGCGATCGACGACGAGGTCGCCAAGTACATCCCGGAGCTGGGCGCGCTGAAGACCGCTGACGGCCAACCCGCGCGCATCACCATCAAGCAACTGCTGACCCACACCTCCGGCATGGGTGAGGCCACGGACGCCGAGGCCAAGGCCGCCAAAACACTGGCCGATCTGATCCCGGCCTTTGCCGCAAAGCCGCTGACCTCGGCCCCCGGCACCAAGTGGCGCTACTGCCAGTCCGGCATCAACACGCTGGGCCGCATTGTCGAAGTGGTATCCGGGCAATCGCTGCCGGAATTTATGGAAGCTCGACTGTTCCGGCCGATGGGCATGGTGGACACGACGTTCTACCCCACGCCCGCCCAGATGCCGCGTGTCGTCACGCCCGCCAAGCTGGACCAAGGCAAGTTGGTGGACGCCCCGTGGGCGTTTCTTTATGGCCGCTCACCCACGGACCGCGCCCGCTACCCGCTGGCCAACGGTGGCCTTTTCTCCACCGCCGCCGACTACGCCCGCTTCGCGCAAATGATCTTGAACGGTGGCCGCTTCGGGCCGAAGCGTTATGTCTCGGAAGAGAGCGTGCGCCTGATGTCCACCATCGCCACTGGTGAGCTGGTGACCGGCTTCACGCCCGGCAACGGCTGGGGCCTGGGCTGGTGCGTGGTCCGCCAACCGCAAGGCATCACCGCGCCGCTGTCCGCCGGAACGTTCGGGCACGGTGGCGCGTATGGCACACAGGCTTGGCTCGACCCGCAGCGCGGCGTCGCCATCATCCTGATGGTGCAGCGCAGCAACTTCGCCAACTCCGACGCCTCCGACATCCGGAAGCTGCTGCAGGACACGGTGCTCAGCAGTGCCGTCCGGCCTTCACCGGCTCAATGAGGCGAGGCTGCCCACCCAATCCGGGCTAGGACACCCGGTGGGCGGTCCGCACCGGAGTAGCCCCGGATCACGGCCACATCAGAACTGCTCTGGACTCGCGCCAGCGCCAGCACGCCCTCTGGTGACCAGGAAAAGCTCGCGACTCGCGGCTTGGGCAGGCGGGTGACCGGTTGCGGTTGCCCGCCTGCGATGGGCTGGCTCCAAATATTGACGACACCCTCATAGGGCGCCAGGAAGTGAACGGCAGAGCCATCCGCACTCCAGGCAACCAGGTCCGCCGCTAAACCGGGCAATGCAATCGTTTTCACGGGAGGGCCGCCCTCGATCGGATAGATTACCACGAGATTCCTGCTGGGCCGGACGGCCAGGACTTGAGTCCCGTTCGGCGAGACCTCTGGTTCGGTCGCCGGATCTCCAAAGCTGATGCGTTGTGCCGGCTGACCCGGCCCCAGCGGCCGTTTCCAAATGCTGATCGCGTCGTCCGCGAAATCGGAATAGACCAGCCAACGCCCATTGCGGGCCAGCTTTGGCCTTCCGGGGGCCACCCCTTCCCCGATCAATTGCAGGTGCTCACCGTCCAGGCCCACCTGCCAGAGGGCGCTCCGGCCATCGCGCTTGGAGGCAAACAGGACGGATTGGCCGTCGGCGGTGACGCTGGGGTAGCCATCCCCAGCGGCTGTTCCCGGGATCTGCCGGGTGGCACCGGTTTTCGGGTCCACCACCCACAACCCAACACCGGTTGCAACCAGGCGGCCATCACGGGACCACACCAACTGGCTCAGACCCGGGAAACGATCCGTCACCAAACGTTCACTGCCGGGCCGCCGCGGATCCATCGTCCAAATCTGCTCCACCCGCTCACTGGCGACAGCGAACAAAGTGCCGCCATCGGCCGTCAGCCGGATGCTGGAATAGTTGGCCAAGCCATCTGTGATTCGCTCCCGTCCGCCCGCCGGGTAGCCGACACGATACACCTGTCGTCTATTCTGTTGCTCTTCCGAGGTCACCAGCAATTCGCTGCCCCCGGGGCCCCAAACCAGTTCCGGCCGCGGGTACGTGACCGGCCATTTCTCCGCCCCTAGGGCGGTCTCGACCGTGCCGCCTAAATTTGTGGTGTACAGAGCATAGTGCAACTCATTCCGGTTGCCAACTAACCACCAGAACGCGATGGTCTTTCCGTCCGGGGAGACTTCAGCGGCAGTAATGCGATCCGGACGCAGCCTTGCTAAGATGCGCTGTTCGTGGGCGCCCTGGCTGTCGGAAAGATAAAGGACGTCGTCCTTTTCGGCGGCCCGCAGATACAGGATCTTGTTACTGCCCGGTACAATCTGCTGCAGCCACGCTGTCCCTTGCACCACCGCGTGGGGCGGACCGCCGCCGGCGGAGATCTGAAAAATCCGGTGACCTTCGGTGGGGCCATTCTCCGCGCCAAAGAACAAGCTGCCGCCATCGGGAGAGAAGACCAGTTTCCGGACCAGACCCACTCTGCGGCACAGTACTTGAGCGACACCCCCGGCCGTGCTGCGAACCCGCAACGTGTCGTCGGCCTGATCGATATACGCGATCCGGAGCCCATCCGGGGAGATGGCGGCCTGCCCGATGGTGCCCAATTGCGTCAACTTTTCCATCGGCCGGGGATCGCCACCACGCCGGACACTCAATCGCATGGCCGTGGCCAAAACTCCGCCTATCACCAGGACTGCCAGTACCACGTGGCTCAATTTGGGCCGCCAGGACCGAGAAACTGCCGGCGGCGGAAGCATCACCGCCACCTCTGGAGCGGAGGGCGGGGCAGTGAGGGCCGGGAGCGGTTGCGCTTCCTCGACCTGCGCGGGAAGATCAAACCGGTACCCCCGGCCGCGCACGGTATGCAGATAGACCGGCGACTCGGTGGACTCCTCCAGCGCAATCCGGATCCGCCGGATGGCGACATTGATGGCCAACTCAAACTCCACCTGTTGGCCGTCGGGCCACAGTGCCCGGCAGATTTCGTCCCGTGAGACAACGCGGCCCGCATTGCTCACTAACAAGTGAAGTAATACGAACGGATGCCCGGGCAGGTGGATCTCTTCCGAGTGCCGGAAAAGCTGGGCAGCATCCGGCCGTAGTTCGAACGGGCCGAAGCGGACGATCCCAGCGGGCGGTGGCATCGGCTTCATGTTACCCGATCCGGCAAGATTGCGCCAGACCGCCGCCGGGTCTGAATTGTACCTTATTCCTATCTTAAAGCGCCATTTATGTATTTATTTTCAATACTTTAGGCGCAACGCCAGATTTGGCCGCCGGAGCACTTCCGTACTAGCCTAGGGTCGGCCAGCCACTCTCCCGGTGGCGAGAAGTTCAAAACCAAGGTATCCATCAATGTCACTCCAGCCCGCCCGCCATCTGTTCCTATGGTCGACGATTGCTTTACTGGCGACCGCACCAGCCATTCAAGCCCAATACAACTGGCGATCTGCCGTCTCAATCTTGCGGACCTCCGGGGCTGCGGATGAACTTGCTGGCTATGGTTTCTACAGCAGTTGCTTGGATCCAAATACTACGGTGGCGGAGCCTAACACACCGGCATGTTGTGGGATGCCAGGGAGAAAGTCCTGCCGGCAACTGCTCAACAACGGGCGGTTCTGCACCGATCCAGTGGACAACCAGTACCGGGCTAGCGAGGCGCAGTGCAACCTGTCGTACCCCGCCCCCAGGATCACGCTGCCCGCCCTGTCGGCCGGCTACGAGGGTTTTCGCAAGTTCGGTTTCTTCGTCACCTCGGACCTTCACTTTTACCGGGGCCCGGGCAAGGATGACCCCCCAGGTGGTAACAACTTTCAACTGATTGCTCAAGCGCTTCACGCTACCGTCCTGAATGAATTCGCCGAGGAGCGGGCCAAGAAAGGTCTCCCCACTCAAGCGACAGTGATGCCGGGAGACATCCTGCTGGACATCAGTTTCGACGAAAGGCTCGGTGCGTTTCGTCTGATCTACGAACAAGGCCGTCTGCCGGGAGCCTCGCTCAACATGCCGGTTTACCTTGGCCTGGGCAATCATGACCAAGAAAAGGGACACGTAAAGGATGAGAAGGACTTTTCACTCATCCGGAACTATTTGTTAGCCCGAATGGGTGGCTTGAACATGGATAAATCCAGGTCGGGGTGCCTGATCAACCTCGACCCGGGTTGCACAACTCTCGTAGACGGTGGGTCGTACAACTATTCCTGGGATTGGCAAGGAATTCATTTTGTGATGCTTCACACATGGGCTGGAGAAATAGACACGACGGTCACCTTCAACCAACAAGGCCTTACGTGGCTCCAGCGCGACCTGGCACACTTCGTCGGTCCTGCCAATCGGTCCAACAGCAAACCAGTCGTGCTGTTCCAGCACTACCCGCTCGACTGGAGTGAAGCGCAGCAGGACGCGTTCCTGAAAGTGATTGCGCCGTACAACGTAGTGGGCATGTTCACGGGCCACACGCATAGAACCGAAATGAGGTCGCGGGACAATACCGTGAATCAGCCGGCCGTGCCCACAGCGGACCGGCCGCCGGGAACCGCCCTGGACAATTTCGTTGTGGGCGCAGCGGGACGACTGAGACAGAACAAATTTCTCTCCGTGGACTTTTCACCCGAATACATGGACGTCCAAACGCACGTGTGGGACCAGACTGCTTATGCCGCAGTCCCTCCAATGGCGGGGAAGGCCGACTACACCAGAAGCAACGACACCAATTTAGGCGAGGGATATTTCCGCAAGGGCGAGGGACTTTGGGACGGTTCGTTCTGCCGTAAGCGGCTAAACAATTCATATAAAGACATCACTTCCAAGTTTGAGACAGCGGTGACGGGTTCCGGAAAGAACCCAACCATTACGGTCAAGAACACTTCCGGCGTTGCACTGACGGGGGATGTATTCCTTCAAGTGACCGACGCCGCAGCTAAGTTAGGCGCGTGGGATTTTGTGGATACCTGCGACGTGAGCAGCACAATCTCCAACAATCGGGCCTACCTGAAGCTGAACAGCTCGGTAGCCAACTCTGGGTCCGCCCCGACTTTCGAGAATGGCGAGGTAAGGAGCCTCGTAGCCTCCGTTGTTACCGGGACTGTGCCGGGTGCGGAACTCAACAAAGGCAGAATCAAGGTGTATGGCGACGTCCTGGAGCAGCTCATCATTACTCCCAGTGAGGTGAGCATGGATGGCGACAACCCCAAGGCCACCGTCAGCGTCAAAAGCCTTGATGGCTCTGCCGTCCCGTTCCGGTCCGAAGCGACGCTCAAGGTGACATCGGGCTGCTCGGGCGAATCGTGCCAGTGGCTGGGGGTCACTTCCTACAAAGGGACAACTCCCGCCACCGTGGAGCTGTTCGCGGCCAAGATCAAAAACTACGAAACTGCCGTCAGCTACTTGGATATCATTCCTGATGATTCTACCAAGTACGCCCGAACACAAATCCCCGTCACTCTCAATACAAGATATAAGGTCACCGCCAACCTGAACTCCAAATCGTCTTACCAACCTTTGATCAAGTTCAATGGT
>JBIKMK010000519.1:0-3804 GCA_044359315.1 Bryobacteraceae bacterium
TTGCCGATGCCCTTCAGCAGCGTCAGATCGGGGGCGGGGAAGTTGCGGGTGAGGTAGACGGCCAGACCGGCTGGGTCCAGCACGCGGGGCAGTTCCGGGTGCACGAACAGCGCCTTCAGCTCTGATCCAAAGTAGAGGTCCGCACCCTGCTGCATGGTGTAGAGCGGCTTAATGCCCAACCGGTCCCGCACCAGCACCAACCGGCGGCGAGACTCATTCCATAGCGCCGCCGCGAACATGCCGCGCAGCTTCGCAAAGCACGCCACGTCCCATTCGGCAAACGCATGCAGCACGGTCTCCGTGTCGCAGTGCGACACAAACCGATGGCCGCGCTGCTCTAACTCGCGGCGAACTTCCTGGTGGTTGTAGATCTCGCCGTTGAAGACGATGACGTGGTCGCCGAAGATGATCGGTTGATCGCCCCCAGTCAGGTCCTGGATCTTCAACCGCACCGCGCCCAGTGACACCGTGTCGCTCTCCCAGGTGCCGTGCTGATCGGGTCCGCGATGCTTAATGGAGAGCGTCGCCGCCAGAATGCGCTCCGGCTGCCGGCCGCCGTCCAGGTGAGTGAAGCCCGCAATGCCGCACATGCCGGGCTACTCGTACCTCAATGCTTCCGCCGGTGCCACGCGCGCCGCATTGTAGGCCGGATAAAGCGTCGCCACAAAGCTGACGCCAATGGCCGCCAGGCTCACCCACACTCCATCTATCCAGCGCGGCTCAAACGGCAGGTAGCCTAGCGCGTAAACCTGCTCATCGAGAGTAATCCAGTGGCCGTTGCCCGCGAGATAACAGAGCAGATAACCCAGCACCAGCCCAATCGCCGTGCCCACCACGCCAATCAGAATGCCCTGCGCCATAAAAATGCGCCGGATCTGCCGCACGGTGGCGCCCATCGAAACCAGAATGGCGATATCGCGATTCTTCTCCATCACCATCATGGTGAGCGTGATCAGAATGTTCAGCGCAGCGATCAGCTCGATCAGGCTGATGGTGATGGTGGTGACGACGCGCTCCGTCTTCAGTGCACTTAGCAGCGGCCGGTTCTGCTCCATCCAGTGCGTAGCCGCCAGGTCCTTCGGCAGCAGTGCTTGCACGGTGGCGGCGATCTGCGGTGCTTGCTGGATGTCGGCCACCTTCAATTCAATCGAGTTCACCACGTCACCGGTCGCCAGCACCTTCTGCGCATTGGCGAGCGATGTCGTGGCCCACGTAGCATCAAGATCGTAAAAGCCCGTCTCAAACGTGCCCGCCACGCGCATCGGGAAGTAGCTGGGCCTCGGACCAAAGGGAGTCAGCTCGCCTTGCGGGCTGATCACGGTGATGCGGGCCCCTTGCATCATTCCGGTCGAACGAGCCAGCTTCGAACCCATCGTGATGCCATCCGTGGCACCGTCCGGAATGCCTTTCAGGATGCCGCCCGCCGATTGCATCGGGCCCGAATAAAAGACACTGCCGTAGACCACCGGCGCAACCTGCGTCACGCCCGCAACACCGCGCAGCTTCGCCGATAGCTCGCGCCAATTCTCGATGCCGCTGCCGGGCTGTTTTTCGAGCACGCTGACATGCGCCGTCGCCCCCAGCAGCAAGCCTTGCAACGTCTGCCGGAAGCCGTTATTGATCGCGAGCGCCACAATCAGCGCCATCACTCCCGCCGCCACACCAGCCACGGAGATAACCGTGATCACCGAAACCATGGCCTGCTTGCGCTTGGCCGTCAGGTAGCGCCGGGCGACGAACAGTTCGAAAACAGCGATCGTAGACACGCGGGATTGGGACACGCTTACTCGAGCGCCCGGAGCTTGGCCGCCATCCCGATGTCCGATTCCGGCCGCAGCAGCGGGAACAGGATTACGTCGCGGATGGAGCGGTTGTCGGTCAACAGCATCGTCAACCGGTCCACGCCAATGCCTTCGCCACCAGCGGGCGGCATGCCGTAGCTCAACGCGCGCAGGTAGTCTTCATCCAGACGATGGGCCTCATCATCGCCCTTCTCACGAGCCTCCAACTGCATCTCAAACCGCCGCCGCTGCTCCTGCGGATCGTTCAGTTCGGTGAAGGCGTTGGCCACTTCCATGCCCGCAATGAACATCTCAAAGCGTTCCGTAAAGCGCGGATCTTCCGGCTTGCGCATCGCCAGCGGCGAAATTTCCACCGGGTGGTCGCAGATGATGGTGGGCTGAATCAGGTTCGGTTCGCAGTACTGCTCGAACTTGTGGACCAGTTCATGACCCGCGACGTTCCAGTCCGTGCCCGCCGGGGCGAACTCGCGGACGGCTTCCTGCATGGTCATCGTCTGGATGTTGCCGAAGTCCAGTTGGTGGCCCTGATACTCGCAACTCGTAGCGCCATTGGCCGCCAGCGCCGCTTCGCGCAGCAGTTCGCGGGTCAGCTCGATCATGCCCTGGTAGTTCGAGTACGCCTGATAGAACTCGAGCATCGTGAACTCGGGGTTGTGCTTAAAGCTGACGCCCTCGTTGCGGAAGTTGCGGTTGATCTCGTAGACGCGATCCAGGCCGCCCACCGTCAGACGCTTCAGGTAAAGCTCCGGCGCAATGCGCAGGTAGAGGTCAATGTCGAGCGTGTTGTGATGCGTGACAAACGGCCGCGCCGCCGCACCGCCATAAAGCGGCTGCATCATCGGCGTCTCCACCTCAATGAAGTCGTGCGCCTCCAGTTGCCGCCGCAGCGAACTAATGATCTTGGCCCGCTTCAGGAACACCTGCCGCACGTCGGGGTTGACGATCAGGTCCAGGTAGCGCTGGCGGTAGCGGATCTCGATGTCTTCCAGGCCATGGAACTTCTCGGGCAGCGTCAGCAGGATCTTCGACAGGAAGTAGAGCTTCTCGACGTGAATGCTCAGCTCACCCGTGCGCGTGCGGAAGACGTAGCCATCGCAGCCAATAATGTCGCCCGCGTCGAGGATCTGGTAGAGCGCGTAGTCGTTCTCCGCCACGGCATCCTTGCGGATATAGAGCTGGATGCGCGAGTTGCCCTGCTGCACCGTGACAAAGCCGGCCTTGCCCATGCGCCGCACGGTCTGGATGCGGCCGCAGGCCTTCACAGAAACGCCAGTTGGCGAGACGGCGCGGGCGGCCTCCAGTTCTTCGCCGGTGGCATTGGCGTGCGTGGCAACAATCTGGTCCAGCGTCTGAGTGAAATCAAAACGCTGGCCGTAAGGCTTAAATCCGAGGGCCTCGATCTCGCGCACGCGGGCGTGGCGTTGGGCCAATAAATCCTGTTCGAGTGACAAACCGTTATTATACGGAACCTGCTCACGGGAGGCATCCGGTTGGTGGGTGGCGTCCTCCTATAATGGAGAGTTGGTTTTTCTTTCCATCGTGATTCCGGCGTTCAATGAGGAACGCCGCCTGCCCCGCAGTCTCGACCAGGTGCTGGCGTATCTGAACACCCACAAGCACTCCACGGAGATCGTGGTGGTGGACGATGGCTCCTCGGACGGCACCGCCAAGATTGCCGCCGAGTTTGCCCGCAAGTTCCCCCAGGTCCGTTTAGTCCGCAACCCCGGCAATCGCGGCAAGGGTTTTTCCATCCGCCACGGCGTCCGCGAATCGCGGGGCGAATGGGTGCTGTTCTCCGACGCCGATCTTTCCGCGCCGATCGAAGAGATGGAAAAGCTGTTCCAGGCCATTGAGCAAGAGAAGGCGCACGTGGCCATCGGCTCCCGCGCCATGGACCGGTCTCTCATCGGCGTCCACCAAAGCTGGTTCCGCGAGAATGCGGGTCGCCTGTTCAATCTGCTGATGCGCTTAATCGTCGGGCTGCCCTTCTGGGACACGCAAT
>JBIKMK010000039.1:0-13188 GCA_044359315.1 Bryobacteraceae bacterium
ATGATCGCGCCGGTCATGTAAACGTAGTAGCTCGCCAGGTTCAATCGTGGAAAAGCCACGTCCTTGGCACCCAACATGAGCGGCAGGACGAAATTGCCCAGCGCCGCGGGAATGGCCGGAATGATGAACAGAAACACCATCACCGCACCGTGCAGCGTGAAGACCTTGTTGTAGGTCTCCGCCGTCATGAAGTCTTCCTTCGGCGTCAGCAGTTCCAGGCGCAGCGCCAGGGCGAACAACCCGCCCAGCAAAAACGCCGTCAGCACTGACCAGAGGTACATCAAGCCAATGCGTTTGTGATCCACCGTGGTGAGCCAGCTCATCAGTCCGCGATGCTGCGGGTCTTCCAAATAGCTGGCGTGAGGGGCATGCTGCCCGCCGTGATGCGTTACCGGAGTACTTGTGGTAGCCATACAGTTCTTCGCCTGTTCCTCTAGTCTACTTCTGCTTCTTGATGAATTCGATCAATGCGAGGATCTCACGATCACGCAGCAAACCCTGATAAGTGGGCATGATGCCCTCATAACCGCTCACCACCATCGCTTGAGGCTGCAGGATGGAGGTCCGGATGTAGTTCTCATCCATCATCATTTCACGGCCATCGGTCATCTTGCGCATGTTGCCAAAGGACCCGGTCCAGGTCGGTCCTTGGCCCTTGGTGCCGTTAATCGAATGGCAGGTAGCGCAGCCACGAGACTCATAGAGCAGCGCGCCCAGCTCCGCCAGCGGCATCGACCGCAGGTTGGGCGGACCATTCTGCAAATAGTCCTCATACTGGGTCTGCGACATCACCACGATCTTGGCATTCATCCCCGAGTGGCCTTTGCCGCAATACTCAGTACATTGCACTTGGTACTCACCCGGAATGTTCGACTGGAACCACTGTTCCGTGTACCGATTCGGCAGCACGTCCATCTTGATCCGGAAGTTGGGGATAAAGAAGCTGTGCAGCACATCTTTGGACTGCATAATCAGCTTCACCGGCTTGCCGGCCGGAACGTACAGTTCACCCAGCGAACGCATCCCATCCGGATACTCAAACGTCCAAATCCACTTCTCACCCGTCAGGCTGATTTCCAGTGCATCACCTGGGGCGACGGTGGCCGTCATGTAGTCCTTGAAGCCCCAGAAAAAGACCACCAGGCACAACAGCAACGGGATGATGGACCAGGTCAGCTCCAGGCCCAGATGGTGCGTCACTTTCCCTACCCGGTCATGGGCCGATTTGCGCCGGTAGCGCAGGACGAAATACCCGATCAAACCCGCAATCAACAGGAAGAACCCAATGTTCAAAAACACGATGAACATAAATAGGTTGTCCACCGACGCCGCATGCGAGGTTCCTTGCATGGGCAAAAACAGATCACGAAACCAGCTCATTGATTCACCGCCAATAGGGGTTCTCGCTTACGCTCGCCCCGAAACATTTTCAGTAAAAATAATCCAATCGCCAGCATGGTCAGAACTCCGCCCGCTTTCATCACATTCGTCGCCGCAACCACGTAGGCACCGGCCTTGGGATCGTAGTGAAAGCACCACAACAGCAGCTTGTCCACCGTCAGCGGACCGATCTTTTCCTCACTCGCCTCAGCCAAAGCCAGCCGCACATCCTGTGGCTTATATCTGATGCCGTAAAGGTACCGCGAGACCTTTCCTTCGGGGGTCAAAATCATGATCGCCGACGAATGTGCGTACTGCTGCGTCTTGGCATCAAACTTGTAGCGCCAACCCACCTGCTCCGCCAGCTTCTTCACATTGCCCTGATAGTCGGCAAAGAAATGCCAGCCCGGAGCCGGGCGGTCAAAACTCGCCAGCACTGTCTGGCGTTTGTTGGCCGCCAGATTCCAGGTTTCCGTCGGGTCAATAGAAATCGTGATGACGTCGTATTCCTTGCCCGGAGTCCACGGAATCTCCCGCAGAACGTTGGTCTCACCGTTCAACACCAAATTACACAGCATGGGGCACGTGTAATAGACCAGATTCAAAATCACCGGCCGACCCTGGCGGAAGTACTGTTTCAACGCCTTCGGATAGCCATCCAGACCCATGAATTCAAGGTTCAGGTCGATGTTGCGGCCCAACTGCTCATCGACTCCCACGCCTTCCAGTTCCCGCGGCTTCTCGGGGTCTTTCGCCCAAACGGGGGCGCAGACGCTCCCCAGGAGCATCCCGATCGCCACCGCAGCTGGGAGGATTCGGCTCACTTGTGTGGTGCGGCTCCAGCAGCAGGGGCGGGCGCAGCCGCAGCGGCGGCAGCAGGCGCGGCTCCCGCAGCTGCGGGATCGGCCTCAGGTGCCTTTACCGGAGACGGCTTGATGGGATAGAACAACTTACCGGCCTTCGCTTCCGCGGCAAACAGATCCATTGCCCGGTCAATCGGCAGACGGACGGCCTTCTTTTCGGCATCCGCATACCGGTAGTGATTCAGTTGCTCCGCTTCCTTGGTGCGGATCTCCTGCAGTTCCGGACTATCCTGCGTCAGCACGCTGTCATTGATGTTCTGGTCCAGAGTGGCTTGGAACAGATAGTCCACCGCGAACACCACCAGCACCAGGGTGAAGACGATGCCCGCGGCAAACGCCAACACCCAGGGGCCACTGGGATCGTTCCGGTCGAAGCCCTCTTTTTCAAGAGCGGCAATCTGTTCGGGAGTTAAGGATTTGGTTTCAGACATGGCACTTGCTCCCTAGACGTTCACGTGAGCCAACGATTGTTCCAGCCGCGCATCGCCTTCGGGGACGAGCGAATGCTTCTTCAGCTGCCACCAGAATGCAAAGGCATACGTAGAGGCCACCGCCAACCAAGCCACCGCATCCAACCAGTGCAGCCGGACGCCTTCCTTGTCAAAGTTCGGCATCACCAACCAATAAAGGTCGACGTAGCAAATGGCCAATATCCAAAGGGCAGCCGCCAACAACGCACCCATATTGCGCTTCACGCGACGCTGGATCAGGAAGAAGAACGGAATGATGAAGTGGCCGAACAGCAGCAGGCCGCTCACAAATTTCCAGCTCCCCACCAAACGCTTGGTGTAGAAAACTGTCTCTTCTGCCAAGTTGGCGTACCAGATCAACATGTACTGCGAGAAGGCAATGTAGGCCCAGAACACGGTCAGCGCGAACATCCATTTACCCAGATCATGGTAGTGCTCCAGATGAATCGACTGCGCGAGGATACCGTGCCGACGAAGCCAGAGGCAGATCACGGTCACCGTGGCAATACAGGCCAAGCCGCCGCCGGCATAAACGTAGATGCCGAAGATGGTCGAGTACCAGTGCGGGTTCAACGACATGATCCAGTCAAAGGCCGCGGTGGAAACACTCAGGAAGACCAGCAGCAATCCCGGCGCGGACCACGCGGAAGTGCTGTCCATATGCTTGATCGACTTCGTCTTGTCCTGGGCCGTCGAATTCGTGTAGATCCGAATGGCCATCACCGACCAGATCAGCACATACACAAAAGCCCGGATTATAAACGCTTCCGGATTCAACCACGCCGACTTGCCGAGCAGGATCTTGTCGTGAGCCACGTGATCGCTGTGGGACCACTCATACAGGTGATGAATTCCGCCTAGAATCGGCAGCACTAACACCGCCGCCAGCGGGATCGTGACCATGATGGTTTCGAAAATTCGACGCACCGTAACGCTCCAGGCGGAACCAGTCAGGTACATCACCATGACAAAGAACAGGCAACCGAGGGCAATCAGCGTCATATCCAGGAAGCCCACCAGATAGGAGCGGAAGAACCGCTCGGAATCCTGGACGTACCCGGCCGCGCAACCCGCCCACCCCAGCAACATCAGGAAGGCGATTACATTGCGGACCCGGGTCCACAGGGACTCATCCAGACGCCAGGATTCCCGCGAGTGATCTATAGTGGCGTATTCAATCATCGAAGTTCGCTCCGCAATTCAGTCGGCACATCCTCAACCGTCCCCAGCGTCGACCGCTGCAATGCCCGGACGTAGGCGACAATCGCCCAGCGATCCCGTTCCACGATCTGGAAGCGGTAACCCGGCATCGACCGGCGTCCATGGGAGATCACGTTGTACAGTTCGCCGTCATTGCTGCCCAGAATGCGCGGATCCATCAAATTCGTCGGAATCCATCCGGCGGCCTTCTTGGGGACAATGCCCCCGCCCTGGCCCGTGCGGTCATGGCACGGCGCGCAGTAAGTGTTGAAGCGGCGCTGGCCTTGCTTCAAAAGCTCGGGCGTCACCTCTACCGGATTCTTGCCCGTGTACTGGCCGTTCTCCAGGCCCGTTGAGAAGATCGCATCTTCCTTCAACTGGCCAACCGCGACCGTACCGGCAACCGGAGCCCGGTTGGAGCGGCCGTCCGCGAACAGCACCGTACCGGACTGCGCCTTGAATTTTTCCTGGCGGTCCATGTCCGGCCAGACTTCAATTGGGGGCAGCCGCTGCGGACCGGAACAGCCAGCCAACAGTGCCGCCGCCATCAGGAGTGCCGCTTGCGGCATGAAGCGTGTGAGGCTCATTCTTCCACCATCTCCACCGCCACCGGGTCCAATTCCTGGAGCAGCCGCGTGCACTCGGTGGCATCAAACTTGGGGTCAGCTTTCTCGATCACCAGGACGAACTGGTCGTCGGTGATGCGGTTCGCATGACGGAAATTAAAGATCGGGTGATACAACTGAGGGAGCCCGTTCAGCGCGAACATCCCAAACACAGCCCCGAAGGCCGACAGCAGCACCGTCAACTCGAAGGTGATCGGGATGGACGGCTCGAAAGAGAACAGTGGCTTGCCACCGATCACCAACGGATAGGCACCCAGGCCGGTCCAGTAGGGAAACAGCAGGGGATCGCCAGAACCGGTCCAGGCAATCAAGGTTAATGCCGCCGTGGCTCCAATCGCGCCGCAGCAAATCACAATGCGGCCGAGATGAGAATGCGGGATACCCAGAACATCGTCAATCCCGTGAATCGGGAACGGCGTGTACGCCTCCACTTTCGTGAACCCGCTCTTGCGGACGGCTTTCGCCGCCTTCAGCAGTTTGTCGGGACTCTCGAAAGCTGCGGCGACACCATGCAGCTCCTTCAGTTCCAGTGCGGCGGGCAAGGATGAGTTTTCCATTCGCTCCATGCTCCTCGGATTAATGATGGGCCCCGTGGCCGTGCTTGGTGACATGGTCCTCTTGGGCCAGCACACCCTTCACTTCACTGATGGCGATCACCGGCAGGAAGCGGATAAACAACAGGAACAATGTCATGAACAAGCCCATCGTCCCGATGAACGTCAGGATGTCCACATAGGTCGGCCGGAAGTAGCCCCAACTGGAGGGGAGGAAGTCCCGGTGCAGCGAAGTCACAATGATCACGAAGCGCTCAAACCACATTCCGATATTGATGAAGATTGAGGCGACAAACATGATCGGCACACTGGTCCGGCACTTCTTGAACCAGAAGATCTGCGGCGTGATTACATTGCAGCTCACCATGGACCAGTAAGCCCACCAGTACGGCCCCATCGCGCGGTTGGCAAAGGCAAACTGCTCGTAAGGATTGCCGGAATACCAGGCGATGAACAATTCCGTTCCGTAGGCATAGCCGACGATCATACTGGTGGCGAGCATCACCTTGCACATGTTCTCCAAGTGCTTGGTGGTGATCAGGTGCTCCAGTTGGAGCGACCAGCGGGCCACGGTCATCAGCGTCACCACCATCGCGAAACCGGAGAAGATAGCGCCGGCAACGAAGTACGGCGGGAAGATCGTCGTGTGCCAACCCGGGATCAGCGACACCGCGAAGTCGAACGAAACGATAGTGTGTACCGAAAGCACCAGCGGGGTCGAAAGGCCGGCCAGGATCAGGTACGCCATTTCGTAGTGGCGCCAGTGGCGGGCCGAACCGCGCCAACCCAGCGAAGCGAAGCCCAGCACATAGGCGCGGATACCGGTCGCCCGGTCACGCAGCGTCGCCAGATCGGGCACCAGTCCGACGAACCAGAACAGCGCCGACACCGTCCCGTACGTGGACACCGCAAAGACGTCCCACTCTAGCGGCGAACGGAAGTTCTGCCACATGTTGAGGTCCGTATTGGGCAGCGGGAACAGCCAGTAGAGAGCGCGCCACGGACGGCCAGTGTGGAACAGCGGATATTGCGCCGCGCAAGCCACTGCAAACAGCGTCATCGCTTCGGCGGCGCGGTTGATCGAAGTACGCCACTTCTGCCGGAATAGAAACAAAATCGCCGAGATCAAGGTACCCGCGTGGCCGATACCGATCCACCAGACGAAGTTCGTGATATCCCACGCCCAGCCGACGGGTGAGTTGTTACCCCAGACACCGATACCGGTGATCACCAGGTAACCCAGCATGGAGAACATCATGCCCGCGATGGCCACCGAAGGCAGAAACGCCATCCACCACTGGATGGGTGTGCCCTTTTCGACGATCCGGCTGATGTCCTCCGTCAGCGAGTGGTAGGTCGAGTTGCCCTGGACCAGGCGCGGAGTCACCTCGTCCAGCATTTCGGGAGATTTAATTGCCAGATCAGCCATGATGTTCCTTCGGTGCACCAGCGGTTTCGCCGGAAAGCTCCGGATTGGGATTGCGCAGCTTGGCCAGGAAAGTGGTCCGGGGCCGCGTGTTCAGTTCAGGAAGCAGGGCGTAGTTGCGGCTCTGCTTTTTCAGAAGGGAGACTTTTGATTCCGGATCGTTGACGTTGCCGAACACGATCGCCTCGGCCGGGCAAGCTTGTTGGCAGGCGGTGACAATCTCACCGTCGCGGATCGGGCGGCGGCCCTCCAGTTTCGCCTGGATGCGCTTCTCCTGGATGCGCTGCACGCAGTAGGTGCACTTTTCCATGACGCCGCGCATACGGACGGTGACATCAGGATTGGAAGCAAGCTTCTCCACCTCAGTCATCGTCTTGTGGTAGTTCAAGAAGTTGAACCGGCGCACCTTGTAAGGGCAGTTGTTGGCGCAATAACGGGTGCCGACGCAGCGGTTGTACGCCATGTCGTTCAAGCCTTCGGGCGAATGTACCGTCGCCGCCACGGGGCAGACCGACTCGCAAGGCGCCGCTTCGCACTGTTGGCAGTTCAGCGGCTGCATCACCGCTTGCGGGTCATCTTCGGAGCCCGTGTAGTACCGGTCCATGCGGATCCAGTGCATTTCACGGCCGTTGCCCACCTGCACCTTACCCACCACCGGGATGTTGTTTTCCGCGACGCAGGCGACGACACAGGCATTGCAGCCGATGCAGGTAGCCAGATCGATCGACATGCCCCACTGGTAGCCCTTGGAATAGTCATGGACACCGTAGATCGATTCGTCCGGAGCTTCCACCGTCTCCGGCGCGAAGTGCGGATCATGCCGCCAGAATTCAAGCGTTCCCTCGATCACGATGGGACGCTTGTGACCGGTCAGCGGCTCCACCATTGAGTGATGCTCTTGGGTGGTGATCAGCTTGTAGGTTCCGCTCCCCTTGGCCACCGTCACTTCGCCAAAGCCCAGCTTGGCGGTGGAACGCAGCGGATAGGCATTGAAGCCCGCGCCCTTGCCCACACGACCCACTTCAGTGCGGCCGTAACCCAGCGCAATGCTAATCGAGTTGTCGGCTTGGCCAGGCTGCGTCATGGCGGCGATCTCAATCGTCTTGCCACCACTCGTCAGCTTGATCAGGTCGCCGTCCACAACGCCCAACTGTTTGGCCGTCGCCACAGACATCATCGCCGCGTTATCCCAGACCAGCTTGGTCATCGGATCCGGCGCTTCCTGCAGCCAAGCATTGTTCGCAAACCGGCCGTCGTAAATCGACGCATCCGGCACGAACATCACTTCCACACCGGAAACCTTGGGGGCCGCCGCCGGAAGTTGAACCCGCTTTACATCCACCGCTGGCTTCACTTCAGCCGGCTTCGCGGCGGAAGCGATCACGCCATCATGCAGCGCCTTGCGCCAAGCCGCTTCCTTGTCGCCTGTAAACTGCTTCAGCCACGCGGCCCGAACAATTTCGTACCCCTTGGGGGCCTTGTCGCCCGCCATCTGAGCCGTCAATTCCAGAGCCGACCGGCCGCCGTAGAGCGGCGCAATCAAAGGCTGCTGAACCGAGGCCGTACCGTCGGCCGAAACCGCGTCGCCCCAGGCTTCCAGATAATGAGCTTCCGGCAGATGCCACTTGGCAGCCACGGCCGTCTCATCCACCTCGAGACCCAGGTGCACGGAGACCGCCACCTTCTTCATCGCCGCAGCGAAATCCAGGTCAGCCGGGGCCGTAAAGGCCGGGTTGGCATTGCCCAGGACCACCAGCGTAGACACCTTGCCCGCGCCCAGGTCCGCCGCCAGCGCCTTCAAGGCTGCCGTCTGCGAAGTCCAGTTGCTGGCCGTCAGGGTCACCGTCTGGCCCACATTGCCCAACGCCACGTTGATCATCAGCGCCAGCGCATGGACCCGCGCCGGTTGCCGGGGGCCCGCCACAACGATCGACTTGCCGCCGTTCGCCTTCAGGTCCCGCACCATCGCCATCAGCGTCTTCTGCGTCTTGTCCGCCGCACCCGCCAGCACGGCCAGATCGGCAACGACGCCCAACTCACGAGCCAAAGCACCCGCGAACGCATCCACGTCCGCCGAACGCGTCCGCACCCGGTGATCCGCCATCGCACCGGTCAGCGAGAACTGGCTTTCCACCACGTACAGCCGATTCATCGAATCGGATTCCTTGCTCACGCGGCGCTTCTTGGAAAACTGCTTGATCGCCAGCGGCGTCTTCGAATCGCCACCCAGGAAATCAGCGTCCAGCGAAACCACCACATCGGCCTTGTCGTAGTGGTAGTGCACGTTGTGCGCCTTACCAAACACCACCGCCGAGCCTTCGTAGGCGTTGTCGTCGTTAATCGGGTCGTAGCTGACCCAAACCGACTTGGGGAACTTGGCAGCCAAAGCGGCGGCGCGATCAGCCAGCGCCGGCGAAACAACCTTCTCGCTGACAATCCGCAGGCCTTCGCCCTGGCCCAGCTTTTCGGGCGTGAATTGAGAAGCCGCAAAAGCGTCCCAATCAGCCCACTTGGCCGGCTTGCCATCGCGGAGCACCTGCTGCGAACGGTCCGGGTCATACAAGCCCAGAACCGAGGCCTGCGCAAAAGCGCCTACGGCACCCAGCGATTGCGGGTGAGCCGCGTGGCCTTCAATCTTGGTGGGCCGACCGTCGTGAGCTTCCACCGTCAAGCCCATCACCTGACCACCCAGCGTGTAGGCCGTGTTGTACAGGAATGGCTTGCCGGGGATCAGATCCTCGACACCCTTGGCCATCGGCAGAATCTTGTCTTCCGGGCGCCGGCAGGCCGAAAGGCCCGCCAAGCCGAAAGAAGCGGCCATCAGCTTCAGGACGTTGCGGCGGCTTTCGCCTTCAAACAACTCCGCGCCGCCCGGAAACTCTTGGGAGACCCAGTCACGGAACTGCGAAGTACCCGATAATTCCTGCAGGCTGCGCCAGTATTGGGGCCCCGATTTAGGGGCCATCTTGGTAATGTTGACCAAACTCATCGGTGACACCCCGAACAATTGACGGGAGGAGCAATCTTTTTCTGGGCGATCAGTTCGCGGCCAATCTCGGCCGGATCACGATCAGGCGTCCACGCCAGATTCGTCACCAGTTCGGTGGGGCGAATCTTGGCCGCCGGGTTGCGGTGGCAGTCCACGCACCAGCCCATCGACAGGGGTTGCACCTGCTTCACTTCAATCATCTGGTCCACGCGGCCATGGCAGGAAACGCAGCTCACGCCGGCATTCACGTGCGCCGAGTGGTTAAAGAACACATAGTCCGGAACCTTGTGGATCTTCACCCACTCCACCGGCTGGCCGGTCTTGTAGCTGGCGCGGACCGGGGCCAACAGCGGACTCTCGGGCTTCACCCGGACATGGCAGTTCATGCAAGTCTCGGTGGGAGGCACCGCCGCATGGGCAGCCTTTTCCACTGTATTGTGGCAGTAGTAGCAATCCATGCCCAGATTGCCCGCGTGCAGCTTGTGGCTGTACGGGACAGGCTGGTGAGGCTGGTAACCGACGTCGATTACCAGTGGATGGGAAAAATAGGCATAAGCCGCGGCGCCAGACAAGACGCCTACAGCAAGTAGCGCAGTGGCAGCCCGCGCGATCAGGTCATGTTGCCGTGTAAAGAGGGGCATTGATTCGAAGCACGCACTTTCGTCGACTCAGAAACCTGGAAGAATGGTCGGACGACTGTCTATTTTTCTACCATGGCCGTAGAATTTCCGCAATAGGAGAAATTTTTCTTGTCTGACCGCAATTCCGCTACGGCCTACCGCTTCCTCACGGCTCCGCGAGTCCGTTGGAGCCTGCCCAAGCCACCCACCGAACGCCCGGGCCCGTTGGGGCGCTTGTTCGGCGATTTGAAGGTTCGACCTAAGTTGATGGTTTTGCACAACTTATTCTTCCTACTCCTGGGAGCGAGCGTCTATTTGTCCCTGATTCCTCTGTTTGAACAGCGGGTCGCGACGGCTAAAGCCCGCGAAGTTTCTCTTCTCACGAAGCTCTTCCTCCAGGACCGCGTCGTCTTCCAGGTCCCCGGGATGGAGCTATACGATTATCGGGAGGGTTCGCCCCTGGCGTTAGGGATTCCTCCGAAAATTATCAATTGGCTGGAGTTACACCCCGGGCAGGTGTATAACGACGACGCTCAGGATGCGCTGTTCCGGTTGATGCCCGCTTCCGGCCTGTTTCGCCGGGTGAGTGTACCGAATGTGTTCTATGACGGTGTCGTCGAGCGGGCCAAGATCACCATTTTCCTGGTGCTGGGAATTCTCTATACGCTGGCCATCGCCGTGCTGGAGCTGGTGATCATGCCGCGCTATGTCTATGGGCCCATTCAGCATTTCCTCGATGCCGACGCGGCGGTCCAGGCCGGGCGGCGCGAGGACGAACTGATCCCCGACAAAATGATCATGGGCGACGAGATCGGCCGCATCATGAAGAGCCGCAACGCTGCCGTGGCCAATCTGCGGGCCCAGGAAGAGGCCCTGGAAGCCGCCCGGCGATCGCTGGAGGAGCAGGACCGGCTGGCCAGCCTGGGCCTGCTGTCCGCCTCCGTGGCGCATGAGATGAATACGCCCCTGGCCGTGCTGCTGGGGTCGATCGAGAAGCTGGAAGAAACTGAGAAGCGGGCCGCAGTGCAGGACCGGTTGGCCCGGATGAAACGCGTGGCCCAACGCTTGAAGAAAATCTCGGAAAGCCTGGTGGATTTCGCCCGCGTCCGCAAACAGGAAATGGAGCCGGTTTCGCTGCATCCGCTCATTGAGGAAGCCTGGCAGTTGGTTTCGATCGACGAGAAGTCCGCCGAAGTTCACTTTCGCAACCGCGTGGGGTTGGACGTCCAGGTGGTGGGCAACGCCGACCGGTTAATCCAGGTATTTGTGAACCTGCTGCGCAATTCCTTGAATGCCGTTAGCTCCGGCGGGTTGATTGAGACCATGGCCTCGACCTCCGCCAACCTCGGCCATCGGGAAGTATCGATTAGAGTGGAAGATAACGGGCCGGGAATTCCGCCCGAGGTACTGCCCGAGATCTTTGAAGCGTTTGTGACCACCCGGCTGGACGCTCGCGGCACGGGATTGGGGCTGACGGTGGCCGAAGGGATCATCTCCCAACACGGCGGGACGATCGCAGCGTCCAACCGTCCCGGCGGCGGCGCGGCCCTAGTCGTGCGGCTGCCGGCCGCATGACTGGAGTGCAAGCGCGGCTTCCAGCCGCACTAACTGGAGGAGTTGATGGCCAATACCGAAATCAATCCTGAGCTCATCGAAATTTCGTCACTGCCGCCAGTGGACGTAGCCGTGCTCGATGACGACCTCGACTTCCGCACCTACGTGGAAGACGTTCTCCGCGACGAAGGCCCCTATGCCGTCCGCACCTACGCCCAGGCCGACCTGCTGCTGGAAGCCGAGAAGGCACCCGATATCGTTCTGCTGGACATGAAGATGGGTGAAGTGCGGGGCGACCGCGTCCTGGAGCAACTACTCACTCGCTGGCCACAGCTCTGCGTCATCGTCGTCACCGGCTATCCGTCGCTTGAAGACATGCGCTCCACCTTCAAACAGAAGGCGTTTGACTATCTGGCCAAGCCGTTCACCATCGCCCAACTGCGCCAGACCCTGAAGAATGCCCTGGAAGCGTTCGGCCTGGGCCGGTCCCCGCAGGACCGGTTGCGCGAGAAACTCGGCCACCGCATCAAGATGATGCGCGTCGAACGGGATTGGTCCTTGAAAGACTTGGCCAACTCCACCCGCCTGTCCGTCTCCCAAATCAGCTCCATCGAACGCGGGACGAACCTACCCTCCATCGAAAGCCTGCTGGCCATCTCACGGGCGTTCGAGAAGAAGCCGAGCGACCTGCTGGCGTCGATTGAGTTTTGATGCCGGCGTAGTCGCCGCGCTTTGGCCGGCCTATTGCCCGGCCCGGACCTCGTTCAGTAGATTCGGGTGCCGGTCGAGCACACGGAGGAGTTTCACTAACGCGAGTGGTGGCTTGGTCTTGCCGTTCTCGTAGCGCGAGAACGCATTGGCCCCGCCTCCGAAGATTGCGGCCGCCTCCCGCTGATCAAGCGCGAGTTTCTTGCGGACACGCGCGATAAAGCCGGGTTCGACGATGGAGGCGTTCACTTGCTTGTTGAACTCCAGCATGGCGGCACTGACTCGTTTCGATTCGGCCGCGGTGAGGACGCTTTCCCCGCAAGCCGGGCAGAACTCACCCCGTACGGCCGGTATCGCGGTCGTTTCGCCTTTGTAGACGTAGGGAATGTCACGGGTGTCACGCACCAGCTTCGCTGCGGCGCAGGATGGACATTTCATGCCATAGCTCCTATTTCACAACTCCTTGAACGACACGATCAACACGTCGCTAATGACCGTCAGCTTCAAATACACCTCACCGGCCGGCGTCTTCGGCCGGTAGACGTCTTGCCAAATGCGGTGATCGGCATGCGTGGTCATGCTTTTGTAGAAGTCTCTTGGCGTAAGCGCCAGGACGACGTCGACGATCTCCTCAAAGCCGAATCCCAAGGCCGCGCCGCCGGCGAGCGCCGAAAAAGTGGTGCGTACTTTGCCCGCCGCCACCAGTGTTTTCACGAGCGCCAAGGCAAATGGGGCGTCCGCTTCTCCACGAATTCATGTTGCCCTATTCAGGTTCCATTTGGCAAGTAGGTTAACGGA
>JBIKMK010000520.1:0-3793 GCA_044359315.1 Bryobacteraceae bacterium
CCGGAGGTAGCCAAGCTCTACAACATCTCCAAGGACCCGAACGATCGGGCACTGGGCGGCCAAAGCTCCGGCGGCATTGCCGCGTTCACCGCGGCCTGGTTCCGGCCCGACCAGTTCCGGCGCGTCGTCAGCTTCATCGGCAGCTACACCAATTTGCGCGGCGGCCATAACTTCCCCACCATGATCCGCAAGGCGGAGCCCAAGCCCCTGCGCGTCTGGCTGCAGGATGGCTCGAACGATCAGAGCATCTACGCGGGCAGTTGGTTTATCTCGAACCAGGACATGCATGCCGCACTCGACTATGCCGGCTATGAGACTACCTTCGTCCAAGGCGACGAAGGCCACAACATGAAGCACGGCGGCCCGGTGCTTCCGGAAGCGCTGAAGTGGGTCTGGAAGGGCCATGGCACGCCGATCGCCAAGCCGCAGGGCAAGGGCCAGCGCTTCTACGTCAACGAAATCGTGGACCTCAAGTCCGATTGGGAACTGCTCAGTTCCGGGCACAAGTTCACCGAAGGTCCGGCCGTGGCGGCCGATGGCACCGTCTACTTCACCGACGTCCCGGAAAGCAAGATCTGGAAGATCGGCCTCGACAACAAGGTGACGCTGTTCAAGGAGAACTCTGGCGGAGCCAACGGATTGATGTTCGGTTCCGATGGACGGCTCTACGCCTGCCAGAATGGCGAAAAGCGGATCGTCAGCTTTGGCCTTGATGGCAGCACCAAGGTGCTGGCTGAAGGTGTTACGTCGAACGATCTGGTGGTGATGGCCAACGGCCACATCTACTTCACGGATCCGCCCAACAAGATGGTGTGGCTGATTGATGGCAAGGGCGCCGTGCGGATGGTTCACCAGGGCCTCGAATTCCCCAACGGCGTCGTCGCCTCGCCGGACCAGTCGCTGCTGATGGTCTGCGATTCCCGGTCACGCTGGGTGACCAGCTTCCAGATCCAGCCCGATGGGTCGCTGGCCAACGCGCAGGCGTTCTATCACCTGGAGACGCTGGATGAATCCAGCTCCACCTCCGCCGACGGCATGACCACCGATAGCGAAGGTCACCTCTACGTCACCACGCGCTTGGGGCTCCAGGTGTGCGACCAGCCCGGCCGCGTCGTCGCGGTGGTGTCGAAGCCTCACGCCGGGTCCCTGTCGAACGTTGTCTTTGGCGGGCCCAATCTCGACTGGCTCTACGTGACCGCCGGTGACCGTGTCTACCGCCGGAAGGCCAAGCGGCAGGGTGTCTGGCCGTGGCGGGTCAGCAAGCTCGCCACTCCGCGCCTTTAGAAACCAGACGGGAACGCTGGGAAACATTTTCCGTGCCGCCGTATCAAACATTTCTTCAAGAATTGTTTTATCTGAAATATCCGCCGCCGATACTAACGGGTGCGTGATCCATTTCCTGCTGGTTCTAGCCGCCGCGGACGTGCAGTTGTTACCTGCTGTCCGCCACGAGATTGCCGTCGCCGGAGAGATTCAGTTGCGCGTTCCCGCCAGCCGCGTGGTGGAGGCTTTTCGCCATATTGAAACGCTGAAGCGCTGTGAAGAAGTGCCGGCCGTGGGCCGGTTCAGTCCAATACCCGTCGTGGCCGATCTGCAAGGGAAGGCCGACCGGACGCCCCTGCTCGAAGCTGCCCGGCGTTACCAGGCCCAGGGCGGCCCGAACGAACTGTTCCGGGCCCTGGTCGACCGGTCGGATCAGCTGCGGCAATTGGCCCCGGAGCTGGCGGCTTTTCTGGTCGACTATCCGAATTCCAGGCTGGCGGTGGATGAGGAGTTTCTCTATTGGTCCACAGAGCGACTGGGGCCCGCCTCGGTCGGTGTGGTGACACATGCGGTGATCTACCAAGTGCCGGGCACCCGGGTCACCGTAATTGCCACCAAGCAGGCCTATGCTTCGCGCCATATTGATGCCTCACTCGGCATCACCCTGCTCACCGACCAGCCCGGCGGTGCGACGCTGCGCTACATCAACCGGACCGTTGTCGGCAAGCTGCCCGGCTTCCTGCGACCACTGGTGGAGCGGCGCGTGCTCTCTACCACCCGGCGCAAACTGGAGGAGCTGCGCGTCCGGCTGGAACAACCCATGCTGGTGGAAGTAAGCTCGCGCTAGCGGTCACCCAGACCCACCGCACCGGCCCCCGCCGTGCTTCAATCAGGCTGGAGGGCATGACGTGAAACTAATCAAGTACATCCTGGGGGCGCTCGTCGTTCTGGTGCTGGTGGTCGCCGGCGCTGGGGCTTGGCTGATCAATGCCGCTCTTTCCGACGACGGCCGCGCCCGGCTGGTGGCGGAGGCCAGCAAGGCGCTTGGTGTGCCGGTTGGATTGAAAGGCCTGGATGCCGACATCGGTGCCCTGCTGCGTCTGAAGCCGTCGGTGGTGTTCTCCGGCTTAACCATCGCCAACCCGCCAGGCTTTTCCAGCGGCAACATGCTGGAGGCGGACCGCGTCACGGCGGCGATTGATTTTTCCGCCGTGCTGGACAAGAAGATCCGGCTCACCGCAGCCACCATTCAGGATCCACGCATCGTCATCGAAAGCGCCGCCGACGGCCGCACGAATCTTTCCACTGTGCTGGATGGTTTGAAGACCAAGGCCGCCGCGGACCCGGCAGCGAGTAGCAGCGCGGCCAGCGAATCCACCACCGAACTTCGCGTGGACCGCGTGGATCTGGTGGGCGGTACCGTCTTGCTGGCCCCGCGCCCCGGCCAGCCCCCGCGCCAGACGCTGCGCGACCTCACCATTCGCTTGAGTGACTTCGTTCCCGGCCAGCCGTTCAAGCTCCAGTTGTCCACCAAGCTCTACGACAGCCCCAACTCGTCGCTCGACCTCAGCGGAATGCTGGGTCCACTGGCGGGCGGCGCGTTGCCGCTCGATGCCAAGGCATCGATCAACCTGGCGCTGGCCGAGATCCCGGCACCGGTCCGCATGGAGAACCTGGGCGACCTGGCGGCCGATCCTGGCGCGCAATCCAGCGCGGCTTTGGTCTTTACGCTGAAGGGCAACCTGTCAAAGAGCGCCCAAGGCACCGGGCAGTTGACCCTCAAGCAACTCCAGATTGGACCCAAGGGCACCGAGGGCCGGTTGGAGCTGTCCGGTCAGGCTCCGCTGACATTTTCGACGCGCCAGTTGCTGGCCGGTGGTCCGGTGGAGTTGCGGACGCAGAAAGCATCCCTGCAACTGGGTTCCGGTAAATGGGACGGGGGCCTGCACTTGATCAGCCGCCGCGGCGCGTTGGCGGGGACACTGGATGGGGCGATTGAAGGCGTCGATATCAACCAGATGCTGTCGAGCTTTGCCGGCAGTCCCGGCAAGATGTTCGGGACGCTCTCCGTGCCGCTGTTCTCTCTTCGCTTCTCCGGCAAGGGTGCGGACGCTTTGCAGAAGTCACTCACTGGCGGCGGACACCTGGATATCGACAAGGGCCGGGTGAAGGGCCTGAATGTCCTTGCATCGATCGAGCGGGCGCTGGCCACCAGTTCCACCACTTCGCCGAACGGTGAGTTTGCGCTTCTGTCGACTGACTTCGCGGTCGAGAACAGCAACATCCGGCTTTCCGCCATCAACCTCTCCGCGCCCGGCATGACCATGGAAGGCAGCGGGACCATCGCCTTCACCACTGCCTTGAACTTTGCCTTAACCTCACGGCTCACCGGCAACACCGCCGAAGCGCTGCGCGCCCGCACGGCGGGTCTGATGGCGGGCGATCTGCGGGTACCGCTGCGGATCGATGGCACGCTGGACGCGCCCCAGGTGCACCCGGAAGTGAAAGCGATGGCCAAGAGCGCCGCCGT
>JBIKMK010000064.1:0-11366 GCA_044359315.1 Bryobacteraceae bacterium
GTAGCATGTCCCCATGCTTGGAACCAGCCCTCTTGTTGCCTTTGTCTTTACTCCGGACGCGGAACGTGCCAAGAAGTTTTATGGCGAAACGCTCGGGCTAAAGTATGTCAGCCAGGATCCTTTTGCCGTTGTGTTTGACGCCCATGGCACCACGTTGCGGGTGACGATTCTTCCGGGGCACAAGCCGTCGGAGCATGCCGTGCTCGGCTGGGAAGTGGCTGACATTGTGGCGTCGGCGACGGAACTGAAGAACGCAGGCGTGACGCTTGAGCGCTACCCATTCCTGGAGCAGGATGAGCTGGGTATTTGGACCGCGCCCGATCGTACGGCCAAGGTGGCCTTTTTCAAGGACCCGGACGGCAACGTGTTGAGTATCGCGCAGCACTAGCGGCAAGCGGCCTCAATCGGCGACTTTGTGCACGGCGGGCCGGGCTGCGCTACAGTACCGTTGAATTGAAGATCTCCCGTTCAGCCACCGTTCTCCTCTTTCTGGGCTTGACCCTTGTCCCCTCGTGCCTGGCCCAAACCCTCGCGCCCACGGCCGGCTCCACCTGGCAAACCTTGTTTGACGGGCGTGACACCAGCCACTGGACGGCCGGCGTCGGCCAAC
This sequence comes from Bryobacteraceae bacterium, assembly GCA_044359315.1. Lineage (GTDB taxonomy): Bacteria > Acidobacteriota > Terriglobia > Bryobacterales > Bryobacteraceae > JAPKYZ01. The sequence continues at coordinate 611 of JBIKMK010000064.1, forward strand.
CTTTTCCGTCCAGTGAATGGAATGTGGATGCCGGTTGTCTGCACGCCACTCGGACTACCCAGCATTCGCTGTTCTCGCAGCGCCAGTACCGCGATTTTGAGCTGGTCTTCGTGTGGCGGATTCCCCCGATGGGCAACTCCGGCGTGAAGTACCTGGCCGTACCCGGGCGCGTGAATGAAGAGTTCTGGAAAACGCTGCGCCAGGGGCTGACCATGGTGGTGCCATTGGGGCTGGGCGCGCTCGTGGTGTTCTTCATCTGCTGGCGCGAACTCTGGTTCGCGCGGCAGCTTTGGGGGCGGCGCGTGGGCTATCTAGTGGCGGGGCTGATGGCGCTGGCGCCACCGGTCTTCTTCGCATCCTCCTGGAACGCGTACCAACGCTTCATGCAGCACCCGCTGGGCTTTGAGTATCAAATGATCGACGACGAAGGCTACATCTACCAGGGCGGCAAGCTGCGGCCCAACCAGTTAACCGCCGGCCTCTACGATCTGCTTGCGCCTCACCGCGCGCAGCCCAAGCCGATGGGTGAGTTTAATGAGAGCCGGATCCTGGTGGACGGCAACCACGTGGAGCATTGGTTGAACGGCGAGAAGGTGGTGGAGTATGAACTGGGCTCAACTGCCCTGCGCGCGGCAGTGGCAGCAAGCAAGTTCGCCTCCATTGATGGCTTTGCGGAAAAGAACACCGGGTACCTGGAGTTGCAGGCGCATAAATCCGAAGTCTGGTTCCGCGAGATCCGCATCCGTGAGCTAAATCGGTAGCGCGCGCTGTTACGCTGAAGCTCAAGTGGCGGAAGCGTTGACATCGACCAGTCTCACCCGTGAGAACCTCATCGGCTGGGCGCGCGAATGCGGCTTCGATCTGGTGGGGATCACCGCGGCATTACCGCTGCCTCAATTCGAAATGTTTGCGCAGTGGGTCCAGCGCGGCCGGGCGGCGGGCATGACGTATCTCACCGATCACCGCATGGACGCACGGCGGGACCCGCGCCATCTGCTGCCCTCGGCCCAATCCATCCTGATGGCGGGCGTGCTCTACAACTCACCGGAGCCATCGATCGAAACGCTCGACGACCCGACGCGGGCCTGGATCTCGCGCTATGCGTGGGGCGCGGACTATCACGATGTCCTCCGCGCCCGCTTTGAGCAGCTGGCGAAGCGGCTGCCGCCGGGTATTGAGTATCGCATCTGCGTCGATACCGCGCCATTGCTGGAACGCGACTATGCCCGCGCGGCTGGCCTGGGTTGGATCGGCAAGAATACTTGCCTGATCAACCAGGGGCAGGGTTCGTGGTTCTTCCTGGGGGCGATGCTGCTCTCGGTTGAGCTTCCCGCTGATGCGCCGCCGCCGGACCGTTGCGGCTCCTGCACGCGCTGCATTGATGCCTGCCCCACCAGTGCGATTGTGCCCACCGGGCAAACCACGCCCGCCTGGGAACTGGATGCTGGGCTCTGCATCAGCTATCACACGATCGAATCTCGCGAGGCGACGCCGGAGCCGCTGCGTGCGGCCTTCAGCACACACGTCTTTGGCTGCGACATCTGCCAGGATGTCTGCCCCTGGAACCGGCGCGCGCCTCGCACGGCGGCGGAGGAGTTCCAGCCGCGAACGTTCGCGCCGCCGCTCGAACAAATGGCCGCGCTCACGGAAGAGCAGTTCCGCGCCCTCTTCCGCCAAACGCCCGTATGGCGGGCAAAGTATCGCGGCTTCCTGCGCAACGTCTGCACCGCCATGGGCAATGCTCCGCGCCGCGAGTATCAGCCGGTGCTGGAACAACTGGCACAGCATACCGACCCGGCTGTGCGGGATCATGCGCGGTGGGCGCTCCGTCAAGTGGCCGAAGCTTTGCCGGAATAGCAGAGGCTCTGCGAGAATAACGTCATGCATCCTTCACGCAACGTTCTCGGCGGCAAGCTGATCCCCTGTTCCCACGATCCCAAGACCGGCTTCTTTCGCGACGGCTGCTGCAACACGAGCGATGAAGACGGCGGGTCCCACACCATCTGCACGCAGGTGACCCAGGAGTTTCTTTCCTTCAGTTACGCCTGCGGCAACGATCTGACAACCCCCATGCCGCAGTTCAACTTTCCGGGTCTCCAGCCAGGTGACCGCTGGTGCGTGTGCGCGGGCCGCTGGAAGCAGGCCATGGACGCCGGCTTTGCCGCGCCGGTGATTCTCGAATGCACGCACGAAGCGGCGCTGGAGTACGTGACGCTGGAAGACCTGAAAAAGCACGCGCTGCGCGTCAACTAGCGCCAGACGGAAACTGTGTTGGTTCAGCCTGGAGTGGAGAGATGACGCTCTCCTGGTGAGTATTCCGGGTTGCGTCCCCGCAGTGCCGATTCCGTTTCGCCCGGCAAAAACCTTTGTGGCGCCGCCGCCACCAGTGCGGCCAACTTCCGGATGCGCCGCAACCCGACCGGAGCTGGCAGCCCAAATCGGACACCATTTTCTCAGCAACGGCGACAACAGGTCCGGTGGGTGCCGCGGCGTCTCACTACAGAAGTCACACGGCGCAACTTCCCAGATCGGGACTTCGCGGGCCTTGAAGCTCTCTCCGAGTGGCGCGTGATTCGGCCGAAGCGTCGCCGCTCGGGGCAACAAGCGCACTTTTTTAGAATGACGTTGAGCGTTAGAGTGACGTGTAGTCTACTTGCTGGAAGGCTGACCCTCACTCTAGATACCAGTGCCGAAGGGAGAGCCCGTATGTCCGTGCTCAAGGTTAATCAGATCCGTACCAAGATCCGCTCTATGTTTGAGCCGCATCTCGATACTACTGATTTGGGCGCGAGCGATCCCGAGCGTGATCAAAAAGTACTGACGCGATGTCTCGCGGCGATGGCGATTTACCTTCAGGCCGGTTGCACGGAGAAGGAGGCTGGCGAATCAGTTTGGGACGGGCCGGACGACAACGGCATTGATGCCGCTTTTTTTGACGCCGCTACTTCCCGAGTTATCTTCGCGCAGGCTAAGTGGATCAACAAAGGTAGCGGAGAACCGGAAGCGAAAGAAATCGGATGTTTCGTGAAAGGTGTCAAGGACGCCGTCGAGCAAGACGATACTGATTTCCATAAACGGCTTCAGGGTCGCTTTGCAGATATTTCGCTCAGGATAGGCACTCCGGGTACGCAGATCCATGCAGTGGTTGTTAGCACGGGCACCAGCTCGTTAGCCCCCCACGGCAGTTCAATCCTTAACCGTTTCTTGAATGAGTTGAATGGAGACGATCCTCAGCCGATTGCGAGCAAGGAAGTTATCGGGCTGCAGGAGGTTTACGCGGGACTCGCGAGCGACTCTTCGCAAGGCACAGTACCTCTTGAAGCGACAGTGTTGGAGTGGTCGTTCATCGCAACGCCCTATCCTGCTTACTTCGGCATCATCGATGGGCTCCAGCTTAAGAATTGGTGGAAGGTATTCGGACGCAGGTTGGTATCGGGAAACATTAGACATGCGCTCGGGGTGACAGATGTCAACAACGAAATCTAACAGACGGCTCAGTCGAATCCCGAGCGCTTTTGGTACTTCAACAACGGCGTCACCTTAGTCGCTGACGAAGCGTGGAAAGCTCCTGCGGGCGCAGCGTCGAGATCTGCCGGAGGGTTTGCGTTTAAGGGTGCATCGATAGTGAATGGTGCGCAGACTGTTAGCTCATTAGCCAGTGTAGATAATGATGTTGCGTTGGGTCATGTTAGAGTACCGATCCGGGTTATCCTGCTAAAGACTGCTCCCGATGGCTTTGGTGACGACGTAACACGCACGAACAACCTTCAAAATAGAGTTGAGTCTCGAGATTTCGTGGCTCAAGACAGTGAGCAAAAGCGACTTCGGCAGGAAATGGCGATTGAAGGTGTTGACTACCAAGTTGTTCGAAGCGAAGACGTCGTCTCGTCGCCCAATGCTTGCGAGTTAGTAGAGGTGACTACAGCACTGGCGTGTGCGTCTGGAGACTCGTCGCTTGTAGTCCAGATAAAAACGGGCATTGGGCGATTCTTCGCGGACCTTAAGAAATCCCCCTACAAGACTCTTTACAATCCTTCTGTGAGCGGGGCAAGAGCCTTTAATGCCACAACGACCCTCCGAGCAATCGAGGTTTGGATTGATGCGAAGAAAAAGACGGTGAAGAAAAGTGGTGCGGCGTGGGGAGTTCTCGTTCATGGGAATCGGATACATGGCGTCTATTCGCTGGAACTTTGCGGCGGCACGCATGTGCGGCGCACTGGCGATATCGGCCTGTTCAAGATCATTGCCGAAGGCGCGGTGAGTGCGGGCGTGCGGCGCGTTGAGGCCGTGACGGGTGATGCGGCTCTGGCTTACATCAACGAGATGGAAGAAAGCCTGACGGCGGCGGCGGCAGTCTTGAAGGCACAGCCAGGCGAATTGGCCGGGCGCACCGCCGCCCTTGTCGAAGAACGGCGCAAGCTGGAACGGGATGTGGCGGAGCTGCGGAAGAAGCTTGCGACCGGTGGCGGCGGGGCGGAGATTGAGGAAGTGGCCGGGCTACGCCTTTCCCTGCGTGATCTGGGCGAAGTGCCGCCGCGCGATTGGAAGGGCCTCGCTGAAGCCATTCTGAAGGGCGGCACGGCGGATGTTGTCGCGTTGATCAGCACGGCGGAAGGCAAGGCGAGGGCGCTGCCAGCCGAGCAGGCAATTTCATGCCGCCGCACCAATGCATCCGTGTCCCAAGTCCTCGATAGGCCCAGCTCATGGATTTTAAAATTTTTCTCACCCTGAAATTAAGCGCTTGCTGTATTGTACCGAATGGTCTAATATTGCAAATATGAAATCGAAATCCTTCGACCCCAACAATGCGATGGATGCGTCCTTGCAGGTCTTCTGGCAGGGCGGCTTCGGCGGAACGCCCATGCCCGATTTGCTCAAAGGCATGGAATTGGGCCGCGCGAGCTTCTACAACGCCTTCAAGTCGAAGCGCCTTGTCTTCCTCGCCGCGCTGGATCTCTACATTTCGAAAGTCGATGTAGGGTTTGCCGACCTTGCCAGGGATGTCGCTACCCGGCGCGAAGCCGTGGAGGCCATCCTTGGCGCGATCTTCCAATTGGCCCGAAGCGGCAATGTTTGGCGAGGTTGTTTTCTCGGCAATACCGCCCTGGAATTGGGCCACAAAGATAAGGAAATTTCCATCAGGCTGAAGCGCGGGATTGAGCTTCTTCAGAAACGGATTGCGGCGGCACTATCGAAACCGGCAAGCGACGGTAGCCACTTATCGTCGGCCCAGCGTGAGCAATACGCAATTTTTCTTGTCGCTGGCATTCAGGGGCTTCTCGTGCTGGCAAAAGGGGGCCTTCCACAGAAGGCCATCGATGACATCGCCAGCACGCTCATCGAGGCCATTCCTTGACTAAAGCAGCTGTCGGACTTCTTGTCCAATGACCTCTCTCGTAAACCAAATGGTTAATCGTTCCAACTCTAACGCAAACTGAGGATACCCTATGAAACCGATCTCCCCTGTCATCCACGGAATCATCGACTACGCCACCGTTGGGTTGTTTTTGGCGGCCCCAAGCCTTCTGGGCTTCGGCGGAACGGCGGCGCTTCTGTCCTACCTGCTGGCGGGCGTCCATCTGCTGATGACGGTTCTCAGCAATATGCCACTTGGGCTTCTGAAACTTGTACCGATGCGGCTTCACGCCCTGGTGGAACTCATCGTCGGCCCAAGCCTGATTGGATTGGCACTCTTCGCGCCGATGCTTGTCTCGGGGGCACAGGTATTCTTTATTGTCGCCGGCATAGCGATCTTTTTGGTCTGGCGCCTGACAGATTATCCGGCCGCAGCAACCACCTGAAAAACATGTTTTGGCCAAGAGAATCTACAGAGTGATGTTGAGATGATGGCGGGTTTTGCGCCCCCAAGTTGACGTTTCGCACAACCGGCCGCAGAAGGGTCACGGCGAGGCGGCGCGGATTGGCACCGTGCTGGCGGCGGCGGTGTTGAAGACGATGGAGCGGATGACGCCGGTGCCGGTGCAGGGGGTGCGGGCTTCTACGCGGATGGTGGATCTGGCCCCGGCGGCCTACGGGGCCGAGGAGGTGGCGAAGGCGCGCGCCGTGATCGATAACTACGGCAAACCGAACGCGAATCCTTTCTACGAGCAGGTGAACGCGTTTAAGGTGATGGATCTTGTCGAGCGCGGGGGCAAGCCGTTTCCGGTGACGATTATCGCGGAGCTGGCCAACGGGAATCTGGGTTACGTGCCGGACCGGAAGGCGTATGCCGAGGGCGCTTACGAGGTGATCTCGGCGCGGGTGGCGGCCGGGGGCGGAGAGGCGATGGTGGCGTCGGCGATCGAGCAGTTGGTGGCGCTGTTTCGGGATTAGGCGTTGAGCAGCCAGCTGGTGAATTCGTTTTCGCCGTGGACGTCGGTGAGGCGCATGTCGCGGCTCTGATAGCGGTAGGTGAGCTGCGTGTGGTCGAGGCCGAGCAGTCGCAGCAGGGTGGCGTGGACATCGTGGACATCCTTGCGCTGTTCGACGGCGCGGAGGCCGAACTCATCGGTGGCGCCGAGGACGCGGCCGCCGGCGATGCCGGCGCCGGCCATCCACATGGAGAAGCCGTAGGGATGGTGGTCGCGGCCGTTTTTACCTTCGGCGAGCGGGGTGCGGCCGAACTCGCTCGACCAGACGACGAGGGTGGAGTCGAGCAGGCCGCGGGAGGCGAGATCGGTGAGAAGGCCGGCGATGGGCTGGTCTGATTTCTTCGCCATTTTGTTGTGGGAGCCGAGCAGGTCGAGATGGGCGTCGTCCCAATCGTCGCCGAGGTTGGTGCCCTGGTAGAGCGTGTGAAGCGGCATATGCCAAAATGGTTAGTCGCATAGGCAGCGAATACGCGGGAAAGTTCCTTGCGACACTGTTCAAGAATCCCACGATGAGCAAGGACGTGTTCGACTACGCGAAGGCATAGCCTTTAGTGGATTGTCGGAATCGCGCTCATTGAGGGAAAGACACTAATTTCTGCCAACGGCGGCTTTGTCCGTATCGTCGGCAACTCGTACAAAGCCTCGGATCGAACCCGCAGCGTCCGGCAACCGGGGTCGCTCCCGAGAAACGGCGTTCTGGGAAGTGCCGCCGGCACCTCTGTCTGAATCGTCAGCCATCCGGAAGTTATCCACTTCACCCGCACGGCTCTAAAAGTGGGCCCGTCGTTCTTCACGCGGCCTTCTGACGACGAACCTGGCGCTGTTTTCTGGCCTCCTCCAACTTCCGATTTCGCTCGGCGTGAATCTCAGCCTAGCGCCCGGTGAGCATGTCCTTCGGCGTGATGTAGCCGATGGTACTGTTCAGGCGGACGTTGTTGTCATGCTCCACGTAGCCCTCCACCATGCGCCGGGCAACGTCCAGCGACAGCGGCGTTCCCGGCCGGATGCGCTGTCCTTTGAGCGCTCCATTTCCAGCTGAACCGGAACAAACCCCCGGCCTTACTTCACCGTCTTCTTGATGATCTCCGCCAACCGCACGCCGGCTTCGGCCAGGCGCTGGATCACTGCTGGTTGGCCGTCGGTGATGTACTGCTGGGTGAGGCGCACCACATCGTCCTTGCCGGACGGTACCCGGACCCCCTTGTAGACCACGTTCTGGGCCAAGGCCCATGATTCAAGGGCCCAATCGGAGGGCTTCAGCTTGGCGGCCATGGCGGAGGTGATCGCGGCCTTCACCCTGGCTTCCGGGTTCTGAATGCTACGCAGAATGGTGGAATCCCAGACGCTGTGCAAGTTCAGGTCGCGGGCACCGGGCACCAGGTTGACGATGACGTCGTTGCCGCCCTTGTCATTGTTCCGGGCGGCGGCGTGCAGCGGCTGGTGGATGTCACCCCCAAAGTGGAGCAGCCACATTAGGGCGATGGCGCGCTGGTGATCGGTGAGCTTCTTGTTTCCCAACTGCTTGATCACTTCCTCGATCTTGGCCACCGCGCGCGGCGGCGACACCTTGGCGGCGGCTTCCAGCTGTTTGGCTGGAGACTGGCCGGCTACCGGCGGCACCAACAGGTTGATGTGATGCCAGTTGTCGGTGGGCGGCAGGGCTTTCAATTCAGCCGCCGTCAGGACGCAATCGGGACGGATATTGCCACTGCGCTGCCCACCGCGGATGTTGTCCGCACAAGTGGCCAGCTTGTCCAGTGCCACGGTGCCGCCAAACCACTTTTGGATGATCGTCAGCGCCTTGGTGCCCGCCAGCCGCTCCTGCGCCACCTTGCCGATCAATTCATGGCCCTGGTCGCCCCAGGCCCAGAGACGCGTGGCAGGAAGAAGAAGGAGGCCGAGGAGTAAAGCTGGTTTCAGCATTTCCCTATACTAGCCTCTGCAAACGAGCCCCTGTCTTGAATCACCGCTGTTCGGCCATGGCTACCGCAGACACGCATGCGCCACCTGGGCGGTGGCCGCGTGAATCGCCACCGTATCTTCCAGATATTGCGCGTAGCCTCCGGCGAGCGTGATGGCGACCGGAACGCCGAGTCCGCGGGCAGTCGAGATCACCACCCGGTCACGTTCCGCCAGTCCGTCTCGCGTTAAGGCCAGGCCGCCGAGTTGGTCTTCCTCATAGGGGTCGGCGCCCGCGACATAGAACAACAGTTGCGGCGCAAAGTCCTGGATGGTCCGCTCGCACACACGGCGCAGAATGGAGACGTAGTCCTGGTCCCCGGTGCCGTTGTTCAGGTGGACATCGACGTTGGAAGGGGGCTTGACGGCCGGATAGTTCTTGAACTGGTGGAGCGAGATGGTGAAGACCGTCGGGTCATCCGCAAAAACCGCCGCCGTGCCATTGCCATGGTGGACATCGCAATCGATCACCATGGCGCGCGTAATGCGGCCGGAGCGCTGCAGGGCGCGGATGGCCACCGCAACGTCATTGACCGCGCAGAAGCCCTCGCCGTGGCCGGGAAAGGCATGGTGGAACCCACCACCGCAGTTATAGGCAACGCCATCCTGGAGCGCCAATTGCGCGGCCAGAATGCTGCCGCCCGCCATCAGCCGGAAGGCGCGCACCATGGCTTGCGAATAGGGCACTTCCAGACGCACGATCTGGGCGTGGGTCAACGTGCCATGCGTCAGTGCGTCCACCCAGGCCGGTGTATGGACCAGCAGCAGGTCGTCATTGGAGGCCGGGTCGGGCCGCAGCAGGTCGGCTTCCGATGCGATGCAGTCACCCAACAGGCGGTCCCTGACCATCTGAAACTTCACGGATGGAAAGACGTGCTGCTGCCCGAAGTGGGGGTCGTACCCGGGATGGTGGATGATGCGCATAAAATAGAAGTTCTGCCGGAAGCGGTCTCGTTCAAAGCTTTACACTAAACTTTCACACTGTACACACCGAAAAGGAAATCGAAGCAACCACTCATGAGAAAGAAAGTCACTGTCGTCGGCGCCGGAAATGTCGGTGCCAACTGCGCGCTGCGCGTCGCTGAAAAGGAATTGGCCGATGTCGTCCTGGTGGACGTCGTGGAAGGCGTCCCGCAGGGCAAAGGCCTTGACCTGGCGCAGTCCGGCCCCGTCCAGGGCTACGACGTCACCATCACCGGCTGCAACGATTATGCGCCGACCGCGAATTCCGACATCGTCATCATCACGGCCGGCCTGGCCCGCAAGCCCGGCATGAGCCGCGACGATCTTCTGTTCGCCAACTACGACGTGGTGCGCAGCGCCACCGAACAGATTGTCGCCCACTCGCCGAACGCGATCCTGATCCTGGTCACCAACCCGCTGGATGCGATGTGCTGGACCTCCTGGACAGTCTCGAAGTTCCCCAAGCAGCGCGTCATCGGCATGGCCGGCGTGCTGGATACGGCCCGCTACCGCACCTTCATCGGTGAAGCGCTGGGCGTTTCCGTGCAGAACGTGCAGGCGATGGTGTTGGGCGGCCACGGCGACACGATGGTGCCCCTGGTCCGGCTGACCAGCGTCTCCGGCATCCCGCTCACCGAACTGCTGTCCGCCGAACAGATCGAAGCCATCGTCCAGCGCACCCGCACGGGCGGCGCCGAGATCGTGAAGCACCTGAAGACCGGCAGCGCCTACTACGCCCCGTCGGCCGCCGCCGTCGAGATGGCGGAATCGATTCTGAAGGATCAGAAGAAAGTTCTCCCCTGCGCGGCGTACCTGGAAGGCGAGTACGGCATCCACGACCTGTTCGTCGGCGTGCCCTGCAAACTGGGCGCGGCGGGCATCGAGAAGATCTACGAGATCAAGCTGACGGCCGATGAGCAGACCGAACTGAACAAGAGCGCAGCGGCAGTGAAGGAACTGATCGACGTGCTGAAACAGCGGGTCGGCTAGAAGTTCGCCAAAAGTTAAGACCGAAGCAGCCTGGGGAGTTCGCTCCTCAGGCTGTTTTGCGTTTGGGCTGGTTACTGCCCCTCTTCAAGAGAAGAGATCCGACTTTCGTGCGCTTCGGCAACACGCGCCAGCGTTCGGATGGATGTCGCGTCTTCATTGGTGACCGCCACCAGCTTGACGACTGACTCTTTCAACTCGCCAATTTGATAGGTGAGTTCGCCGATCTGCCGGTCATGAGACTCGATGGACTGCAACAGGAACTCGATGCGCTGATCGATCGTCATGCTCCCAGTATAGGGCGAAATCTCATTAGGCCGGCCAATGCCGGAATGTCACGGAGGAGGGTCCGTTCATCCGATTGACGTGATGTAGCCCAGGGGCTACACTCATTTGGCAAGTGCCTGGAACTGAAGACTACGTCACCGGCCCGCACGAGCGGTTGAAGGACCCCGAGTTGTTGGCTGAGTACCTGA
>JBIKMK010000521.1:0-3791 GCA_044359315.1 Bryobacteraceae bacterium
TGGCTTTCAAGATCGATCGTATTGTCCTGCGGCACGTCAAGATGCCGCTGGTCCATTTTTTTCAGACCAGCTTTGGCCGCACCTACGAGCGCGACATCATTCTGGTGGAAGTGGTCGCCGATGGCGTCTCCGGCTGGGGTGAAGTAACGGCGGGCGAGAATCCCTTCTACAACGAAGAATGGACCGGCTCCATCTGGCCGCTGCTGAAGGAATACATTGCCCCGCGCATTCTGGGGCATGAATTTGCGGGCCCGGCTGACGTGGCGGCCCGCACCAGCCATATCCGCGGCCACAAGATGACCCGGGGTGGCCTGGAAGCCGCGTGCTGGGATCTACAGGCCCGGCTCAACAACGAGCCGCTCTACAAGACCATCGGCGGTGGCGCGATCAAGGAGATTGCCTGCGGCGTCTCGATCGGCATCCAGGATTCGGTGGATCAACTGCTCCAGAAGATCGACACGGAAGTCTCGGCCGGGTATCAGCGGATCAAGATGAAGATCTCACCCGAATGGGATGTGGACGTCGTGCGCGAAGTCCGAAAGCGCTTCCCGCAGATCAAGTTGATGGCCGATGCCAATTCAGCCTACACGCTCGCCGATGCGGGCCGGTTGAAGGCGCTGGATGAGTTCTACCTGATGATGATCGAGCAGCCATTGGCCCACGACGAGATCATTGACCACGCCGAACTACAGCGCCAGCTACAAACGCCGATCTGTTTGGATGAGTGTATCCGTTCCGCCCATCAGGCGGAGCAGGCGATCAAAATGGGCGCAGCCAAGATCATCAACATCAAACTAGGCCGTGTGGGTGGCTTTGCGGAGGCCAAGAAGGTGCACGATGTCTGCGCCAAAGCGGGCGTGCCGGTCTGGTGCGGCGGCATGCTGGAATCGGGCATTGGCCGCGCGCACAACATCGCGCTGTCGACACTGCCGAACTTCGTGCTACCGGGCGATGTCTCGGCGTCCAAGCGCTATTGGAAGAAAGACATCATCGAGCCGGAAGTCTCGGTTTCGGCACGCGGCACGATCACGGTGACGGAATTGCCTGGCTTTGGCTATGAGATCGACCACGCGGCGCTGAAAGGCGTGACGGCGCAGGAAGAGGTTCTTGTTTGAGCGATTCGGCGAGTAGTCCGGCCTCCCGCAGCCACGGCGGAGAGGCCACGGAAGCCCGGCTGATCGGGCTGGCGCTGCTGGTGCAGCTGATCTGGGCGATCAACAACGCGCTCTCCAAGTTTGCGCTGGCGGAGATCCCTTCGCTGCTGCTGGGGTCGATCCGGATGTCGCTGTGTGCCCTCATCCTGCTTCCGCTCTATTTTGCGCTGCGGAAGCCGGATGCCGTGATGCCCACGCGAGCGCAGTGGGTCAAGTTGATCTTGCTGGGTGCCCTGGGCGTGGGAGCGAACCAGTTATTGTTTGTTGTCGGCATTGCCCGCACCAGCGTTTCGCATGGTGCATTGATCCTGCCGCTGACGCCGTTGATGACCCTGTTGCTTTCCGCCATGCTGGGTCTCGAAAAGATCACGCCGCGCAAACTGCTAGGGATGGGCATTGCGTTTTCCGGCGTGTTGGTCTTGCAGCTGAGCAAGACTCCCAGCCCGGGCGCATCTCTGCTGGGCGACTTCATCCTCTTTATCGGCGTCATGGCCTTTGCCAGCTACATTGTGCTGGGCAAGCGGGCGTCGGCCAACTTTGACGGCCTTTTCGTCAACACGGTGGGCTTCTGCGCCAGCGCGGCCATGTTGATGCCGGTGACGATATGGGGCGTGTTTAGTTTTGACTTTACCCAGGTCACTTTCCGCGCCTGGACAAGCCTGGCCTACATGGCGGTGTTCTCGTCGATTGTGGGCTACATGATCTACTACCACGTGCTGACCCACATGGCACCGTCGAGGCTATCGGCGTTCAGCTACCTGCAGCCCGTGATGACCACCTCGGCTGCTGCCTTGCTGCTGGGGGAACCGATCACCTCTTCGCTGATCACTGCGGGTGCGTTGGTGCTGGTCGGAGTCTGGGTGACGGAGCGGTCGCGCCGCGTGGGTGACGAAGTAGAGACGATGTGCGCGCCAGAGCCGGGCGATCTGGCGACGGCGGAGAAGTTGGTTTCCACGGGAGATCGCTTGCGGTGAATCTGCCCGCGCTCCTGGGCCGCAACCGGAATTACCGCTACACCTGGCTGGGCCAGATTGTCAGCGAGGTAGGCGACCACTTCAACAACATCGCCGTCTTTGCGCTGGCGATGCGGTATCCCGAAGGCGGCCTGATTGTCGCGGGTGTGCTGAGTTCGCGCGCCGTGCCCATGTTGTTCATGGGGCCGCTGGCAGGAGTGATTCTCGATCGCTTGGATCGTAAGCGCGTGATGATTGCCAGCGATCTGATTCGTTTCGTGATCGCGTTGCTGTTTATCCCGGCCTCGCAATCGAACCTCACCTGGCCGCTTTATCTGTTGAGCGCCGTGCTGATGGCGGCTTCACCGTTCTTTACCGCGGGCCGGTCTTCAATCTTGCCCTCGATCACGACGGAAGAAGAACTTCATTCCGCCAACTCACTGACGCAAACCACCGGCTGGGCCACCACCGCCATCGGCGCGTTTCTGGGCGGTGCTTCGGTGGCGGCGTTGGGCTATGACACGGCCTTCTTTTTGAACGCGATGTCGTTCCTGTTTTCCGCCTGGTGCATCTCCATGCTGCGGGGCAACTTTAGGCCCGCTGAGAACAGCGCTCGCAAACTGGACCGGCCGCACCCGTGGCAGGACTTTCTGGAAGGGCAGCGTTACCTGCGGCGCAATCCGCTGCTTTTCGGTATTTCGCTGATCGGCATCGGCTGGGCCACCGGCGGCGGGGCGGCGCAGATTCTGTTCAGCATCTTTGGCGAACAAGTCTTCCATCGCGGCCCGGCAGGAATTGGCGAAATCTGGGCGGCGGCGGGTATCGGACTGGTCTTCGGCGGCTTCTTTGCGCACTGGCTGGGCCCGCGGTTGAGCTTTGCGGGCTACAAGCGCTCGGTGTCGATCGCCTATGTGATTCACGGCGGCAGCTATGTGGCCTTCTCGTTGATGCCCCACTACGGCGCGGCGCTGGGCTTGATCGGCCTTTCCCGGGCTGCGGTGGCCGTTTCCAGCGTGCTGAACATGTCGATGCTGCTGCGTTATGCTGAGCCTCGGTTCCGGGGCCGGGTGTTCACCACGATTGAGACGCTCACTTGGTCCACCATGATGGTGTCGATGATGGTGGCGGGCATCGCTTCCACCCAAACCAGCCCGCGGTTGATCGGCGTCGTCGCCGGTTGCCTCAGCTCGACCACGGCCATCTTCTGGGCCTGGGCCAATATCGCGGGCCGCCTGCCGGAACCGGCCGACCGCGCGCCAGAAATTATTTCAACCGATAACCAGTTGGACGGTACGCTGGATCGAGATCAGGAAATTTCAAATCATGGAACCCGTTAACGTTGGCATTATTGGCCTGGGCAATGTGGGCCTGGGCACGCTGGAGATCTTGTGGGAGAACTGGGAGCAGAACACCCAGAAACTGGGCTTCCCGTTGTGGCTCCGCGCCATCTGCTCCCGGACGCTGGAAGGCAAAGCGTTGCCTGCCGGAATGGAGCGCGTGATCCGCACCACCGACTGGCGCGAAGTGGTCACCAACCCGGAAATCGATATCGTTTGTGAACTCGTCGGCGGCACCGGCGTGGCGCGCGAGATCATTGAAGCGGCGATCGCCAACGGTAAAAGCGTGGTCACCGCCAACAAGGAATTGATGGCGCTGCATGGGCCTGAGATCTGGCGCAAGGCCG
>JBIKMK010000522.1:0-3780 GCA_044359315.1 Bryobacteraceae bacterium
CCCGTCAGCTAGCCCCGGTTAGCGCTTACGACGGAATACCTGACCCGCGCCGCTGGCCGTTTTGGACGGTGGCGCGGCCGCTTTCGCGGGTGCCGCTTTGGCCGCCACCTTTTTGGCTGGCGTCACTGCTTTTCTGGCGGCGGGAATGGACTTGGCCGGTGTTTTCGACTGAGCTGCCGCCGGCTTGACGGGGGCAGCAGCTTTTGCTGGTGTCACCGGTTTGGGGGCCGCCTTGGTCGGCGTCGCATTCGTGGGCGCAGACTTCTTGGACGTCGCGGCCAGCGGAGCCGCTGGGGCTGCCTTTCTCTTCGTGGCTCCACCCGGCTTGGTCACCGGCGCAACCGGCTTCACGGCGGCCTTCGCTGCCGTGGAGGCCGGTGCAACCTTGGCGGCCACGCTCGCCTTACCTGCCGCAACGGCGGGAACTTTGGTGGCGGGCTTGGGCTGCGCCTGCTTGGTGCTTGATGCCGAGGCCGGTTCGGGTTTGGTGGATTTCTGAGGCGTCGCGGCGGGCTTGCTGGACACCAGAAGCGCCGGTTCCTTCACCGGTTTGGCCACTACCACTGCTGGAGTGCTAGGCACCTGCGCGGCGGCCGTCGTCGCGCCCGAAACCGTGGGCTTCGTTGTGCTGGAGCGTGTTCTGGAGGCCTTGGGCGGAGTTGCGGGTACTGCTGCGCGGCTCAACGGCGCAGGGATGTCAGTGGGCAACGACAAGACGATCGGTACGTCCTCGTCGTCAAACAAATCCTCGTCATCGCCCTCTCGGCGATGTTCGCTGATTTCAGCTTCGAACTCAATATGTTCGTCTTCGTATTCGAAGTCGTCCCAATCAACCGGCGGCATGAGTTAAGCGTGGACCCTTCCTGCAATCGTCACGGGTAGAGATCAGCGGGCTGCCCGCCGGCCCGTGGCCGCAAACGTCGGTTTCCGGGCGCCGGACTTGGCCGCCGGATGGCTCGGCAGTGCTTTCGATGGAGTTTTGCGGCCACTGGCGACAGCAGGCCGGGCCAGGGAACGGGTCATCCGGGTGGCCGCCACCCGAGTCACCACGGGAGCCAGCGAAACCGGGATCATCAGTACGGAGCCTTCCGCCAGCGTCTCCGCTGACCGGCCTTCATTCGCCGAAGCAATCGATTTCGGGGTCGTCCGGTAACGTTGGGCGATCGCCGTCAAATCCTCACCCGGCTTCACCCGATGGAGACGCCAGGACGCCCGCTGCATCGGCGGCACTGTCTCAATGGCAGCCGCCACCTGGGCAGCCGAACCCTTGGGCACCTTTACCTCAAAGCCCGCCGGTGCCAGCGACTTCAGCAGCGCCGGATTCAAATCCCGGATTCCGGAAACCGGAATATCAGCCGCGTCCGCAATCAGGTCGAGATTGGTTTGCGTGTCCACGCGCAGCGAATCATATTCAATGGCCGGGTCCGGATCATCCAGCTTGATGCCGTAATCCGCCGCATTCTTGGTGATAATGGTCAGCGCCAGAATGATCGGCACGTAGTTGGTGGTCTCTTTGGGGATGGCATTGATGCGGCGCAGTTCCCAGTAATCCGCCGAACCGATCCGCTGCACCGCGCGATCCACACAACCGGGGCCGCAGTTGTAAGCCGCGATGGCCAAGTGCCAATCGCCAAACTGCATGTAAAGATCCTTCAGATGCCGGGCCGCCGCGCGCGTCGCCCGCTCCGGGTCCAGTCGCAGATCCACCAGGTTGTTCTGTTCCAGGCCATATTCCTTGCCCCGGAAAGCCACAAACTGCCACATGCCAGTGGCAGCTTTATTGGAAACCGCGCGCGGCATAAAGCCGGATTCGGCCTGCGCCAGGAAAATCAACTCCTGCGGAACGCCTTCCTCCGCCAGAATGCGCTGGATCATCGGCCGGTAACGATGGCTGCGGCGCCATCCGTTAATCAACGTGCCGCGCCCGCGCCCCGTGGTGAAGTAGTTGATAAAGCTCAATACTGAATCGTTGGTTTCGAGCGGCAACTGGGAGGCCGTCGCGCTGATCTGGTGCTGCACTAGACCCTTTAGCTTCGGGTCCAAGGGGAAATTCAGTTCGCGGATTTCGTCCAGCGGGGATTTGTCAAACGTGGCGATGGAAAGCGGGTCGCCTGACCCAAGCCGTTCCACGTCATAGCGATAGATCAGGTCAACAATCTCTTCCAGGCGCCGCTCCACGCGCTCCCGATTCGGAGCCGACACCGGCGTGCTCAGCAGAATTTCCACTGCCCGGTCAAACGCTCGCCGCGCACCTTCCTGGTCACCCTCCTGCAGTAGCCGCTTGCCCACCGTCAGGCGATTCTGGGCGCTGGACAGCAAATCGTCCAGTTCCGTGGGGGCCACCTGGGCCATCGCCGTCGCGGCGGAGGTTAGCAACAGAAGAAAAGTGTGGCGAAAAGTAATCACTCGATTGCCCGTCAATCCTTTGTTTTCGTTTACATGACGAATCCCAAGGGTATATCAGACACATCGGGCGGGTCAAGGTGGAACAACAGGGTGAAGCCCGATGAAAGTGGCGCTTCCCCAGCGGCGCATTCCGGTTTCCGGGTGCTCCAAAGGCCCCAATCCCCGCCGTTCGCCTGAGAGGGGCGGCCTGGATGTGACAATTTCATTTCATTTGCCTGGGCCTGGCGGCAGGGCTTGGTGACTTCCCATCGCATGCTGCTAACCTTTGGATAGCCCCGTTTGCTTATGACCATCACCCTCGGCCCGCTTCCTGGATCCCAAAAAGTTTTTGAACAGAGTGCCCGCTTCCCCGACGTGCAGGTACCCATGCGCGAGGTAGCGCTGACCGGCGGCCATGCCCCGGTGCGCCTCTACGACACCTCAGGCCCCTACACCCAGCCGGGTTTTGTGCCGGACGTCATGGCCGGAGTGCCCAAGGTACGCGCCGAATGGATCGCCCGCCGCTCCCCGCAACCGCCGGTCACCCAGTTGGCCTACGCCCGCCGGGGCGACGTGACGCCGGAGATGGAATATATTGCCCTGCGCGAAGGCGTCAGCGTCCGCAAAGTCCTGGACGAGGTCGCCTCCGGCCGCGCGATCATTCCCGCCAACATCCGCCACCCCGAGGCCGAGCCGATGATTATCGGTTCCGCTTTCCACGTCAAGATCAACGCCAACATCGGCAACTCCGCCGTCTCTTCGTCCATTGAAGAAGAAGTGGAGAAGATGGTGTGGGCCATTCGTTGGGGTGCGGACACCATCATGGATCTCTCCACCGGCAAGCAGATCCACGAAACTCGCGAGCGGATCATCCGCAACTGCCCCGTCCCGGTCGGCACGGTGCCCATCTATCAGGCGCTCGAAAAAGTCGGCGGCCGCGCTGAGGACTTGAACTGGCCCGCCTTCCGCGAAACGCTGATTGAGCAAGCCGAACAAGGCGTGGACTACTTCACCATCCACGCCGGCGTCCGGTTAAGCTACATCCCGCTCACCGTCAACCGTGTCACCGGCATCGTGTCACGCGGCGGGTCGATCATGGCCAAGTGGTGCCTGGCCCACCATCGCGAAAACTTCCTCTACACGCACTTTGAAGAGATCTGCGAGATCATGCGCGCCTACGACGTCAGCTTCTCGCTGGGTGACGGCTTACGCCCCGGCTCCATCGCCGATGCCAACGACGCCGCGCAGTTTGCTGAACTCGACACCCTGGGTGAGCTGACCAAGATCGCCTGGAAGCACGACGTCCAGACCATGATCGAAGGCCCCGGCCACGTGCCGATGCACTTGATCAAGGAGAATGTAGACCGTCAGGTACAGGTTTGCGGCGGAGCTCCG
>JBIKMK010000524.1:0-3779 GCA_044359315.1 Bryobacteraceae bacterium
CCCGGTGCCGCACTGGCCGCACCTGGCGCTCCCGGCCCACCGCGACCCGCGCCCGGTGCACCACCCGGACCACCGGGACCGCCCATGCCCGGCATGCTGCCACCGTTCATACGCATCGCCATAAACCGCGCCATCATCTCCGGCATGCGGCGCATGGAGGAATCCGCGGTGATCTTCACGGTCACCGGCTTTTTGGTGTCCAGGTCGGTCACTTTCATCGTGCCCGCCGCTTCATCAATTGAGATGATCGTGGCGGCGATATTCAGAAACGTGCCCGCCACCATCTCTTCCGCCGTAATCGCGGAGCCATCAGCCGCTTTCGCCCCGCGCGCCCGCACCTGGTCGCCCACCTTGACGTCGGCCAGCGTCGCCGCGACCGCCTCGGAGAACTTCACCGAATCGGGAGCGTAGCGCCGCACCACGGTTTTGTCCGTGGCAGTCAGTGTCGCCGTCTTCACGGGCGAGCCCGGCATGCCGCTGGACACCGTCAGCGTCATCGTCTTGGCCGCTTCGTCGATCGAAGCCACCTTGCCCATCAGCCCCCGTTTGTCCCAATCCGCCCGGTCCGCCGCTTGCTTGGCCGCAATATCGGTCTTGGCCATCACGATCACGCGCGTGGCCGGGCTGCCGGTCACCAGCACGCGATCGCCGTTGGCCAGGTCCGCCATGGTGATCACAGTTGCATTGGCCAGATTGGTTTCGCCGGGCTTCACCCGCATGTACTTGGTGGACTCTTCCAGGCCAATCTCAGTGGCGGTGCCTGAATCCGGCTGCACCACGATCTTCTTGGCCGCCGCGTCAATGGCGGTGACGGTGCCGACGGTCCGGGTCTGGCCGGAGCCGAGCGCCGCTGCCAGCAGGGCCACGGAAACGGCAGTGATTAAGTGATTACGCATGGTCTGTATGTATTGATGCTCAAATCGGCTGTTTGTTACGCTAGGAACCCAAAAGAAGCGGTAAAGAAGTGTAAAGTGTTCCTGCTGCCGTAAAGAAGTGTTAAGTGATTGTGTTTGAACCGTTTGGCGAGTGCCGCGCGTCCTAAGATAAAAGAGATGTCAGCCGAGGCCAATGTTTTGTTGATTGAAGACGACGCAGAGCTGTGCGAGTTAATGCAGGAGTTCTTCTCCCAAAACTCCATCGCCCTGGAAGTGGCCACGGACGGGCGGCGCGGACTTGCTCGGGCCATTGACGGCCAGCACGACTTGATACTGCTGGATGTGATGCTGCCGGGCCTTGATGGATTCGAAATCTTGCGCCTGTTGCGCCGTCGTAGCTCTGTGCCGGTGATCATGCTGACGGCGCGCACCGAACAAGCGGATCGCATCGCGGGCCTTGAAGCGGGAGCTGACGACTATCTTCCCAAGCCCTTTGGTCCGGAAGAGCTGCTGGCACGTATCCGGGCTGTTCTGCGGCGGACCCGTCAATCGGGCATGGCCAAGCCGGACATTCTGGAAGCCGGTGCGGTGCGTGTCCATACGGGCACGCGCGAAGCGACCGTGGAGGCACAGCGCCTGGAGCTAACGGGCATCGAGTTCGACATCCTGGAGTTCCTGATGCGGCAAGCCGGGCAGGTGGTTTCGCGTGATCAGTTGATGACGGTGCTCTATCAGCGGGAGGCCAGCCCGTTTGAGCGGTCACTGGATGTCCACATCAGCCACCTGCGCAAGAAACTGGGCGACAGCCGCGACCTGATCCGCACTATTCGCGGGTCCGGCTATATGTTCTGCATGCCGGAAGGAGGCGTGTCATGATCCGCTCGGTGTTTGCGAAGATTTTTCTCTGGTTCCTGATAGCCATGCTGTCTTCGATCGCGGCACTGTTTGTCACCCAGTGGGTGCTGTCCAGCACGGTGCGCCAGGATGACCCCTTCGTGCGCACGCTGCGCCTGCAGGCGGAGCTGCTGCGCCGCGGGTACGAATCAGGAGGCACCGCGGAACTGGCTAAGCTCACCAGCCAGCTCGATGATTTCTTTCCGGGCAAGCGTCACTTTATCGACCGCCAGGGCCGGGATCTGCTGACGGGCGAGGATATGTCCCAATTAGCCGCCAAAGCGGTCACCCCTAGCCTGTTTCCTCGCTTCAGCCGCCCGCCCGCGGTGGGGCTTTCGGTCGGCGACGGCAAGTACCGGTATCTGATTGAGATGACTGGCCGGGTACCGTCACTGTGGAGCACCATCCCGTACTCGCTCTGGATCCTGCTGTTCGTCGGCGTGCTGTGGTACCCGTTCACCAAGTACCTGATCGCCCCCGTGCAGCAACTGCGCGCCACCGTGGACCGCTTTGGACGCGGTGATCTCACCGTCCGCACCGGGTCTACCCTGGCCGATGAGTTCGGCCAGGTGTCGCGCGCCTTTGACCAGATGGCCGATCGCATTGAGACTCTGCTGACCGCCGAACGCCGCCTGCTGCAGGATGTCTCGCACGAACTGCGCACGCCCTTGTCGCGGCTGGGTTTCGCCATTGAGCTGGCGCGTACCTCGAACGACCGCGAAGCGTCACTAGCGCGTATCCGCAAGGAAGTGGACCGGCTCTCGGCTCTGGTGGGTCAACTGCTCCAGGTCACCCGCGCCGAAGGCGACCCCGGCAGCCGCGAGATGGAAGAGATCTCGCTCGACGGTCTGCTGGCCGAGGTAGCGGAAGACGCCGCCTGGGAAGCCGAGATCCGCCAAGTCCGGATCACCTGCCGCGTGGCTGAGCCTGTGCATGTACTCGGCGATACCGAACTGCTCCGCCGGGCCGTCGAAAACGTTGTCCGCAACGCCATCCGCTACGCCCCGGACAACTCCACCGTGGAGGTGACCCTGGCCCGGGATCACGGCCACGCCGTCATTCGCATCCGGGACCAGGGGCCGGGCGTCGCCGAGCAGCATCTGACGGAGATCTTCAAGCCCTTCTTCCGCGAAGACGTCTCCCGCACCGGCGCCACCGGCGGCGTGGGCCTGGGGCTGGCCATCGTGTCGCGCGCCATCAATCTCCACCATGGCACCGTGCGGGCCGAAAACGCCCAACCCGGCCTGATGGTCGAAATCGAGCTGCCCGCCGCGGCTTAGCCGCACCTTCCAGCCGCTCACCAGCCTGATCGAAGTAGTCCATCGCGCGGAGCGCACCGTCGATTTGTAGTATCGTGGGCGGCGAAATGGAACGACGTACATTCATCGCCGGAACCGCCGCCGCCGTCACTGCAGGAACTGCTTTGGCCGCCGGATTGACCAAGATCCGCGTGGGCATGCTGGGCACCCGCCACAGCCACTTCTACGGCAAATGGAAGGCGATGGTGGATTCGCCGGACTACGAAGTGGTGGGCATTGCCGAAAATGACCCCGCGGCGCTGGCCGCCGCCAAAGGCGATCCCCGCTACGCACAGGTCCGGTGGACGGATGAAGCCAGCCTGCTGAAGGACCCTTCCATCAACCTGATCGTCGTCGAATGCAACGTCTGGGAAGCCATTCCCTGGGGCCGCAAGGTGATCGATGCGGGCAAACACCTGCATCTGGAGAAGCCCTGCGGCGACAAGCTGCCGCCCTTCAAGCAGCTGCTGGCCGACGCGGAAAAGAAGAAACTACTGCTCCAGACCGGCTACCTCTGGCGCTGGCATGCCGGTGTCATGGCGGCCATTGAAGCGGCTCAGAAAGGCTGGCTGGGCGAGGTCTTCATGGTGCGCGGCACCATGAATTCTGACCGTGGGCCGGATGAGCGGGCCAAAGAAGCCCGCTACCCCGGCGGCGGCCTGTTCGAGCTAAGCGGTCACGTCATTGATCGCGTCGTGGAACTGCTGGGCCG
>JBIKMK010000523.1:0-3779 GCA_044359315.1 Bryobacteraceae bacterium
GGGGTGATCGACGGCTTCGCAGAGGCGGACGGCGTCGGCGGCGGTGTTCAGGAAGAAGGTCTCGAAGCGGTTCAAGGGCTCAATGGCGAGCGTCACATCATGGGCCGCCAGGGTGGTGGTGACGGCGCGGTAGCTATCGATCGCGTTCTGCCATTCGGCGGCGGTGCGGCGGCGTCCGGGCAGATACCCGACGGGCGAATAGAGCGGCCCGGCCATGATGGAAGCGCCCACGGCACGGCTTTGCTCGATGACGCGCTTCAGGTGATCCACTGTCTGGGCACGGATGGCCGCATCTTCGGTGATCAGGCTGAGGCCGCCGGGGATCACGGAGACGATGGTGCATTCCAGGCCGTGGTCCGCCAGCGCCTGCCGGATCATGCCACTCTTGAACGTAGCGGGATCAAAGATGGCCACCTCGATGCCGTCAAAGCCCGCCGCTTTGATCCGGGCCAGTTCCGGCAGCTGCGCTTCGGTAAATTCCGCGCTCCAAATGAATGTGTTGATGCCAATCTTCATCGTGCTGAGCGTATCACCACTGCTGGCCGCAGGCCCAGCCGCCCAGGTGACAGCCTCCCCTGTGACGTGGTCCAAGCAGGTGGCACCGCTGCTGGCCAAGCACTGCCAGGAGTGCCACCGCTTGGGCGACGTGGCGCCGTTTCCACTGGAGAGCTACGAGGACGCCCGCAAGCGCGCGCGGCAGATCGCACAGGTGACCGCGCGGCGGTTTATGCCGCCCTGGAAGGCGTCGCAGCCGGTGGGCGTTTTTCAGCATGAGCGGCGGCTGACGGAGGCGGAGATCGGCGTGTTCGCCCGGTGGGCCTCTGCCGGAGCACCCCGAGGTGGAGACTTTACCAGCACACACAAGCAGCCTGAACCGCCTCCGCCGGATCTGGTGGCCACCATGCCCCAACCGTTTGAGATCCCCGCCGAGGGGCCGGACCTCTACCAGTGCATTGCGATTCCCGTGCCGGCCAAAGAGAACCGGTGGGTCCGGGCCATCGATTTTCGGCCGGGCAATCGGCGCGTGGTCCATCACGCCATTGTGTTTGCGGGCAAGCCGGACCAGGCCGTCTACCCCTGCTTTGGGGCTCCGGGTTTTCTGCCGGCGCGGGGCTTGGGTGGCTGGTCGCCCGGCAACCGGATTTCGGAGTTTCCCGCGGGCACGGCGGCGCTGCTGCCGGCCGGATCACAGATTGTTCTCCAGATCCACTACCATCCGTCGGGCCGGGTGGAAACGGACCAGTCCTCGGTGGCGCTTTATTTCGCCGACACCCGCCCGTCGCGCACGTTGATGGATATTGCCCTGGGCTCCAATGCGATCGACATTCCGGCGGGAGCCGCGCAGTATCAGGTACGCGACCATTTCACGCTGCCGGTGGACGTGGAACTGCTGGGCGTGATCCCGCACATGCACTACGTGGGGAAAGCGATCCGCGGGATCGCCACGACGCCGCAAGGCGTTCGGCTGCTCATCCAAATCGACGACTGGGATTTCAACTGGCAGGACCGCTACTGGTACGGGAAGCCGATCCGCTTGCCAGCTGGGACCAAAGTGGAGGCAACCTTCACTTATGACAACTCGACGGCCAATATCAGGAATCCATCGAATCCGCCCCAGCGGGTGACCTGGGGCCTTGGGGTGAATGATGAGATGGCGGGGCTGCACCTGCAGGTGGTGGCGGTGCGGGCCGAAGATGCGGAGGAGTTGGGCCAAGCGCTGTGGGGGAAGATGATGCGGACGTTCCGGCCGCTGCGGTGAGTCGCTCGGATTATGGCGATGGCAATTCGTACGCCACGCCAAGTTCTCGTGCCAACGCAGCCAAACGCTGGTCAGTGGTCCAAAGCCGGACACCCTCAACCACCGCGGATGCAAGGAGATGAATATCGATCCATCCGACGCCGCGTCCGTGAAGGCTACGATGGCGCACGAACGATACAACCTCTTCATGCGGAACTGTTTCGGCTTGATTCATCAGCCTGTATGCGGCCAACAGGCTGCGGCGCCCGCCACGATCGCCCATCAATAGTTCGCCGTAAACCAACTCATGCCCAAACACCAAGTCCCACTTCAGCAGACGACCCAAGCCATCGGCCTCAGGCTGACGGTTAGCGGTAAACCTGATCCATACCGAGGAATCTGCCAAGACCACTAGGCCACCTTCCTTCCAGGCTTGGATGGCTCACGGCGACGGGGAACATCCTCCGCGTCCGGTTCGCTTCCCTGAAGTGCGAGAAGGCGCTGGTATGCCGCGTGGCGGACCAGCGCCTCCAGACCTAAACGAATTGTTTCCGTGTCCGTTGAAGCGCCGCAAGCCTGCTTGGCTTGCTCAAACAACGTCTCGTCAATGTTGAAGGTCTTTTTCTTCATGCCTCAAACTACCATACAAGTATGGTCTTTGAGGCTGGTACTTAACCCAGGGCCGACTAACTGGTGGTCAGCTAGGCCATAATGTTGGGTTGCGCCGTCTATTTGCTCCTCTTTCCGCTGTCGCCGGCATCCTGGCCGCCAGCCTTTGTTGTCTGCCACTGGGCACGTTTCTGCTGGCTGCTGGATCGGGCAGTGCGGCGTTTCTGCTGCCGCCTGGGGCGCAGCCCTGGCTGATGGGGTTTGCGGCGCTGATGCTGGGGGTCGGGTTTTGGCAGACGTACTTCCGGAAGTCCTGCCGGACTGATCGCGGACCGTTCAGCATCGCGGTGCTGTGGCTGGCGACGGTGGCGATTGGGGCGATGTGGCTGTTGCCGCAACAGGTGGCGGGGTTGCTCGCCGGGGCGGGTACGCAGGCGGCCACAGCCAACCAGGCCACCGCGCTTGATACGCCGGAGCCGCTGCGCCAAGCCTTCAACGCAGCAGCGAGCGAGACGCGGCTGATCGCGCTGCTGTCGCCCACTTGAAGCAAGTGTCTGCAGGGGGCCTCTGCAGTTCAAGATGCGGTGGAGAAAAGTGAGCTATTGCGCAAAGCCACGGGGCGCGCGCCGCGGGTGTTTATTGTTTGGGAGCCGGTGCTGGACACCGATTGGGACCCGCCCAATCCGGCCGCCTTGGCGCGGGTGACGGCGCGGCATTTCTGGGATCAGAAGAAGGTGGTCGCGCAGGCCGCGCAGCCGGTATTGAAGCGGGACTTAAGCCGGTTTGAGGGCAAGCCCCGCCTGATCACCGGCGACCACGTCTGGGACTACGTCGCCGTTTACCCGCCTGGGGTCCAGTGGGGCGCGGAGTTCCCGCTACCGGCGGCTTCCGGGGCGCCGATTGTGGATATTGTGCAGCCGGTGCTGTTCCATTCCCCTCGCCTGGCTGCCCTTTGGTAACCTGAATGTTTTGAGGTAATCACTAATCATGTCTGGCCATTCCAAGTGGCATACCATTAAGCACAAGAAGGGTGCCCTCGACGCCAAGCGAGGCAAAATCTTCACCCGCGTCATCAAGGAAATCGTCATCGCTGCTCGCGGTGGCGGAGACCCGGCGGCCAACGCCCGTCTGCGCACGGCGATTGTGGCGGCCAAGGCTGTTTCGATGCCCGCCGACAATATCAAGCGCGCCATCATGCGTGGCACCGGCGAACTGCAGGGCGAAGAGATCGTCGAAATCATGTTTGAAGGCTACGGACCCGGCGGCGCGGCCGTACTGGTGAACGTAGCCACCGACAATCGCAACCGCACCGTCGCCGACATCCGCCACATGTTCTCCAAGCATGGCGGCAACATGGGCGCGGAAGGCAGCGTCAGTTGGATGTTCAAGCGCAAGAGCCAGATCATCATCGACAAGACCGTCGCCGATGAAG
>JBIKMK010000525.1:0-3776 GCA_044359315.1 Bryobacteraceae bacterium
CCCGGCGCAGCGAGGTCAACGAATCACTGTCCGCGCCTCCGCGCCATTGATTGCCGCCGATGCCCCAGGCACCGTAGCCAATCTCACTCACCTTCAGTCCGGTCCGTCCAAGTGTGCGATAGTTCACCCTCCCAGCATGGCAAATCCCGGGTCGAGCTGAAGGCCGGGAATCTGCCTGACGGCGGCGCGGAGCCGTGACACACTCTAAGGAGATGCCGCGCCTGCTTGTTCTGCTGGTCTGCCTCGTGACGACGTTGGCCCCATCATGGGGCGCGACGCTGCGGCTCTACTTGAAGGACGGCACGCACCACACCATCCGGGAATACCAGGTGGAAGGCGACCGCGTGAAGTATTTCTCCACCGAGCGTGGCGACTGGGAAGAACTGCCGGTGGAGATGGTGGACCTGAAGAAGACCGAATCCGAGCGCGTCCGCATCGACGAGAGCGTCAAGAAGGCCGCGATGGAAGAGGAAGCTGAGGAGAAGGCGGAGCGCGAGTTCGCCAAAGAGATCCGCCGCGTGCCGCGTGAGCCCGGCGTCTACCTGGTGGATGAGGAAGTGCTGAAACCGATGCCGCAGGCCGACGTCAAGCTGGTCAGCGACAAGAAGCGCAACTTGCTCAAGACCATCACCCAGATCCCGCTCAATAGCAAAGCCACCATTGAAGTGGCCAATGAGCATTCGGCTCAACTGGTCCGCGGGCGGCGACCGGATTTCTGGGTGCGCCTGAAAGATGATGTGGCGCTGGTGATCGTCAAGCTGGAGGCGTCCAAGAAGGGGTCGCGGATTGTCGAAAAGGTCTCGATTGTACCGGTGGTGAAGGAGATGGTGGAAGAGCGCGAAGTGGTGGAGACCTTCCGGCGCCAGTTTGCTGAAGGCCTCTACAAACTGTGGCCCATCAAGGATCTGGAGCCGGGTGAATATGCGGTGGTGACCTTTGTCGAAGGCAAAGGCGACCCGCAAGTGTGGGACTTCCGCGTCGAATAGCCTGCTAGAGAATCTCGAACCCCGACCGGGCCGTGGGCGCGGCCTCCCGCTCCTCCACCTGCCGCACGTCTGACCACCGGGGCCCTACGTGGAGATGCCCGCGTAAGGTATCGACGGCGGCCGCGGACCCGGTGGCCAACACCTCTACGCGGCCGTCCGCCAGATTCTTGGCATAACCGGTTAAGCCCAGGGAAATGGCGTGCTGCCGGACGAAGGCCCGGAAGCCGACGCCTTGGACACGTCCGGAGACCTCAAATTGCCGCGCTTCGATGACGGTTGGTTTCATGAGGCGAACTTCACCCAGTTGATCGCTTTGCTGTTGTATGTTAAACTGTCCGTCTCGAAGCTGCCTTGAATGAATGGCCAGCTGATTTTCGTCGGATGGGCCCGATCATGCAGCTTGAGAACGGTTCCGGATTATCAATCTAAATTGAAGGAAGATAATGACTAAGCATCTATTTTGCATGATCGCCGGCACGATTTTCAGTGTTGCGGCTTCTGCTGGCGTGATTTCATATTCGGACCTGGCCGCTTTCAATGCGGCCACGGGCACGCCGCCGGTCGCGATTAGTTTTGATGGCTTTGCGGCGAACTCGGTACTGCCTGCGACCGTCGCTGGTGTCTCGTTTGCCGCTGCTGGTGGCAACAGTCTGAACGTGGTCGCTGCCGCGGACACGTTTAGCACCCCCGGCGGTGCGTTTCCAGGCTATTCCGATGCGGTCTTGTTGAATAACACTTTATTGGCGACCAGCGGGAAGATGGTCCTGTCACCGGGCGGTAAGGAATTGGTTCCTGGTCCTGCCACGGCTCAGGAGGACGGGCTCACCCTGACCTTCGCCACTCCCGTCGCTGCCTTTGGCCTGGATATTCTTTTCCAGTCCTATGATTTTGGTCCTTTCCTTTCCATCGCGGCGTTTGACCAGAACGGCTCGCTGGTCTATTTCGGTGGTCCGGTGGCCGGAGCTGGGGGGGGCGGTTCGCCGGCTGCGACTGTGTTCTGGGGCATCCAGGGAACACTCGGGACCACCATCTCCCGGATCGAGTTTGACGACTCGGACCGCAACAATGACAATCCCGATTCCAACATCGGGTATGACACGCTTCGGTTTGCGGGAGCGAATGTCGCAGTGCCGGAACCAGGCACGATCGCCTTCGTAGGCCTGGGCCTGATCGCCGCATTCGTGGCCCGCTCACGCCGGTAGCGGTTTCTCGCCAATTTCGTTTCAGCCTGCGGGGGTGGCCGAACAGCCGCCCCCGTTTTCCATTTTTGAGCTCTGCTGGGCGGTGGGTGGCGCTTCCCGTTCCTCGACATCGTGCACATCCGACCACGCGGGCCCCACATGGAGCTGACCACGTAACGTGTCTGCGCCGACGGTGCTTCCGGTGGCCAACACCTCCACCCGGTTCCATGCCTCAAGTTCGCCTCAGTCCCACCGGTGCTTGACGCACCAGCGCTTGTTGAACCGCCAGCGGCCCATCCAACAAACGGGCCGCTGGCGGAAGGTTCTCATCGCTGGGCCGCGGCGCGGAGTTTAGCGCCGCAGGCCGCGGGCGGCAAGGACGGTGCCCAAACCGGCCAGCAGCAGGGCAAAGGTTGACGGTTCCGGAATCGCGGCCGACGCGAAAGACACCGTGAAGTAGGACCCGGCAACAACATCCCTGCCTTCCATGTTCACGCGGATCATGCTGGCCGTACTGGAAACGCGGGACATGTCCAGACCCGCGATATTCGTCGTCAGGACGATGGGGCCCAGGATGTTGCCGCCCACGTCGAGATTCGCGAATTCGAAGCCACTGAAGAACGGCAAGGGGATGAACGACTGCGGGCCGCTCTTGCCGTCATAGCTATAGGTGATGCTCGTGTCGTCCGCGTCGAGGAACTGGTCGGACGCGGTGAGCGCGTTCCCGCACATGGCGAACGCACCGGCCGGGCAGTTGATCTCGGATCCCGCACCCACCAGTACCGTGTTCGTGTACCGGCTCGGGCCAAACTCGTAGGTCATGTCGATGCTCTTACCCAGCAGCCCGGCAAATGCGGGAGTACCGGCAAGAAACAACAAGGGCACTGCAAATAGAAAACGCATAATCCTCCAATTCTTCCTTCACACTTGATCTGTGCTGACTCACCAAAACCGCAAGCTGCGCGGCTTCCGCACCAGATTCTGGACAAGAATACACTTTTCCCTGCGGACATTGCGAGAGCTTTTGGCAATGGTGTGGCGGCAACAGTCCCTGGTACGGGTGAGAGCACTGGCCAGTCGACCGCTCTGGCTGGTGCCATCAGGGTGGGATGAACGTGGTCTGGACGGCCATCTCCAGCCCCAGTCCCGGTACTTCCCGATCCGCCCCGGCCCCGGCCCGGAGCCCATCCCTTACAATACCTTCATGAGTTCCGAACCGGTGCGTAAAGCACCCACAGAATTGCTGCGGCAATTGGGAGTGGTCAGTGCCGTGGCGCTGGTGGTCTCCAATATGGTGGGCACCGGTATCTTCACCTCCAGCGGTTTTCTCGCCGGGGACCTGGCCGACCCGACGCTGTTCTTCGCCATCTGGATGGTGGGGGCCGTTGTCAGCCTGGCGGGCGCGTTCTGCTACAGCGAACTGGGCATCAACTACCCCAGCTCCGGCGGCGAGTACGTCTATCTTACTCAGGCGTATGGGCCGGTCTGGGGCTTTCTGACCGGCTGGAGTTCGCTGTTTGCCGGCTTCTCCGCGCCGATTGCGGCGGCGGCGCTGGCCTTTTCCGGGTATGTCGCGTATTTTTTTCCCGCGCTCAAACAGAACTTGCTG
>JBIKMK010000040.1:0-13095 GCA_044359315.1 Bryobacteraceae bacterium
CATCGACGCGCGCCGTCACGTCCATGGCCGCCCGTACGCGAGCCTTGAAGTGCGGCCAGCTTTCGCCATCAAAGCTATAGCGCTCTTCCACCCACGCGCGAAAGACCGCCACATCTGTGGAAGTCCACTGGCGATGCTGGGGCGCTTCGGGTGACTGCACGGCGGCCTTCAGGGCGTCGTACTCGCGTGCAAACTCCGGACTGTCGGCATAGAGCTTGGGGGCCAAGCCGCGGTAGACGGCATCGAGGTCGAACTCGGCGAGGCGTGGCTCAATCTCGGGCTCCCGCGCAGCGTGGCGGGCGGTTTGAATCTGGCGGCTTAAGCCGCCGGACAAGACATGATCCAGCACGATGCCTTCCTGCTGAAACCAGGCACCCAATCGTTGCGCCTGCAAAATGCCGAGCTCGGAAAGCGTGTCGTAGTTCTGCCGGGAACCGGCTTGGCCGTGGCGGACCAGATAGACGCGGCTCACGCTTGACGCTCCGCCAAGCGCGTGGCCTGTTCCACCAGATAGCGGACGCGCGGCCCAAAGTCTTTGAAGCGGTCATCGCGCGTTTGGCCGCGCACCCAGCGTACGTAGATTTGTTGAAGGATCACAGCAAGCTTGAAAACTCCCAGGGTCTCATACCAGCCGATGCGGCTGAGGTCGCGGCCCGTGCGCTGGGCGTAGCGCGCGATCAACTGTTCGCGCGAAAACCAGCCGCCGCCATCCGGAGCCGAATAGGCGCTGCCAATAGTCCAGTAGCAAAGCGTCAGGCCGACGTCGGCCAACGGGTCGCCGACGGTGGTCATCTCCCAATCGAGAACGGCTTCGACGCCGGACAGGTCCGCCTTCAAGACCACGTTATCCAGCTTGTAGTCGTTGTGCACAATGCCGGGTGCGCCTTGCTGCGGGATCGACCGGCGCAGGTAGTTCATCACGAAGCTCATGTCCGGGCGGTCCGGCGTTTCAGCCAGCAGCCAGCGTTCGCTCCAACCGGAGACCTGCCGGTCAAGGAACCCTTCGGGCTTGCCGATGGGCAGATAGATCTGGTGCAGGTCAGCCAGACAATCGACAAAGGACTCGCTCAATCGCTGCGCGGCGGCGGGCTCGACGGTGGACGGGTCCCGCAAGATGACGCCGTGGCGGCGCTCCATCAGATAGAAGGTGGCGCCGATCACGGCCGGGTCCTCGCATAGACGGTGGACTTTGGGCGCGGGAGGGAAGACCGGGTTTAACGCTTCCAGAATCCGGCACTCCCGCGCCATGTCGTGAGCCTTGGGCGGCACGGGCCCCAGCGGCGCGCGCCGCAGCACGTACTCTCGCGATGGTGTGCGGATCAGATAGGTTAAGTTCGAGTGGCCACCAGGGAACTGCTCCACTTCGACGGGCTCACCTAACCAACGAGTGAGCGATTCGACGGGCAATTCTTCGCCGGCGCGGACGGGTGCTGTGTCAGACATGCGCGAAGCTCTATCATACGGTTCGTGGAACACCTCCAGTACGAACTGACCGACGGCATCGCCATTCTCACACTGAAGCGCGGCAAGGCGAACGCCATCCATCTGCCGATGATCACGGAGATGGCGGCCGCGTTTGAGCGCGCAAGAGATGAGGCGGCGGCGATTGTCTGGTCCAGCGGGTGCGTCCGTTTCTTTTCCGCCGGCTTTGACGTGAACGAGGTGTTCACTTATGACCGCGCGCGGTTGACCGAGTTTCTGGGCACTTTCTCCCGCCTGCAACAAAGCATCCTCCACTGCCCCAAGCCAGTAGTCGCGGCACTGCCCGGGCAGACTTACGCGGGCGGTGCCATCCTGGCGCTGTCGTGTGATTTCCGGGTGATGGCGGATGGGCCGTACGGGTTCGCTCTGACGGAAGTCAACATTGGCGTCAATCTGCCGCCCTCGATCTTCCACCTGCTGGCCAGCGCCGTCGGCGTGCCCAAAGCTCGACAAATGTTCCTGACCGGCGAGCCGATCTTTGCCCCGCAGGCTTTCGCCATGGGCTTGGTGCACGAGTTGGCCGATGAATCAGAAGTCACCGACAAGGCGGTGGCGTGGGCGAAGAAACTGGCGGCCAAACCGGCGGGCACTTATGCGGCGATCAAGCGGACGATGCTCGATTCCATCCACCTCTCTCGGACGGACGAGTGGGTGGTGGATGTGGACGCCTGGTTCACACCGGAGGCGGCGGAGTTCAAGAAGCGATTGAGGGAGAAGCTGGCGAAGTAGCGCAGGATGGCCTATTCACTCAAGCGCCGGAGGCGAATCTTGTCGTTGGTGATCACGGCAAAACAGCCCGTCCAGTCGTTACGGGATCGAACGGCTTGAACGACCCGATCAACAAATTCCGCCAAGGTTGCAGTCTTCAGCCGAAACAGCAGAACCCCAGCTTGCCCGGTTTGTCTGCGGGCCCAGATCAGCTCGCCAAAATCCTTGTCCAGGGTCAGCAGTACACGGCCGCCAATTTGCGCTAGCTGAAGGATCTCTTCGTCAGGGATGCCCCGTGAACCGGCGACCGCCTCCTCTACAGCAAACCCGGCTGCCCGCAAACGGGTGATCGCCGGACGTGGGAAGTTTTCATCCGCCAGCAGCTTCATGCCGCAGGCGTTGGATAGACCCGATCAGCATGCAGGATTTCGCCAGCATAGGCTAGGCACGCCCGGATATCTTCGGGAGTGAGTCGAGGGTAGGCTTCCAGCAGTTCTGAAGAGTTCCAACCATTCGCCAGATGCTCCAGCACCAGTTCTACTGAGATGCGTGTGCCACGAACGACAGGCTTGCCTGAGAGTACTTCAGGGTCCAGGACGATACGAGCGACCATAGCCCGATTCTAACAACACCGCAGGTCGCAACTATCGTGGCCCTCAAGCTGGCGAAGTAGAAGTGCCTGCACGGGCTGTTATCATGCAGGCATGAAGGCGATCCAGTACACAATTCGGGGAATTCCGGAGGAGTTGGACCGGGTGCTGCGGCAGAAGGCACGGCAGCGGCGGATTAGCCTCAATCAGGTGGTGTTGGAAGACCTGGCCTCGATGTGCCAAGTCGAACGCAAGAAGCGTGACCTTTCAGGAATTGCCGGCCGGTGGGTGGAAGACCCCGGCTTCGATGCCATCATTGCCGCGCAACGGCCCGTAAATTGGGAGATGTGGAATGAGGATCCTGCTCGACACCAACCGGCTGACCGACCTGTTACGAGGCGATCCGGCCCTCGTCCGGCTCGTCGAGCAAGCTGACGAAGTCTGGCTGCCTTATGTGGTGCTAGCCGAGATCAAGGCGGGCTTTCTGGGTGGCACCCGGCTGAGCGAGAATATTGCTCTGCTGGCGGCTTTGCTGGCCGCAGGCGTCACCGTTCTTTACGCGGACGAGCAAACCGTGGAGGCTTATGCGCGGCTCTTTGTCCAGTTGAAGTCCGCTGGGACACCGATCCCCGACAATGATCTTTGGATTGGCGCGCTCGCGCTGCAGCACGGTCTGGTGCTGGTCACCCGGGATGCCCACTTCAAGAAGATTCCGCAGCTGCAATTGAACTAGCCGCGAGAACTACGCCAGTTCACCACCGTGCGCTGCAACCGCGCCAGCTTCCAGCGCAGCGGTGGGAGCAAGCAGCGCCGCCACCAATCGGGCGGCCACCACCTTCCCGGCATCGCCCACTTCACCTACGGGACCCACACAGCTGGGGCAGCCCGATTCGCAGGGGCAGGCGGCGATCAGGTCACGGGCCATTTCGAGCAGCTTCGGCACGCGGCGGTACAGGGGTTCAGATTGGCCGATGCCGCCGGGGTAGTTGTCGTAGAGGAATAGGTCCGGCTCAAACTTGGGCTGCCCTTGGCTCGCGTCCTCGCTCACCGCGAGGCCCAGGTCTCGCGGGTCGCACATCACCAGCAAAGCACCCACGCCGCGCAGGATGTTGCCCAGGCCCGTGATGCCGTTCTGGCGTTCTGATGGCGTCAGGTCAGCGAACTGGGCCAGGAAGCTTTCGCCGAAGTGGAGCCAGAAGGACGTCGTATGCATCTCCTGCTCCGGCATCGACAAGTGCCCCGCCCCGATGTTTTCAAGCGTGTAGAACTTGATCTTCTTAAAGCCCACCACCTGCCGGTTGACACGGACATCGCCATGGATGACGCGCACGCCGGGCACCAGATCGGCTGCGGCAAACTCTTCCAGCGACTTCACCTGAGAATGCTCAATCGCGGTGGTGAAGTAATCGCACTCCACGCGGCGGACAAACGCCTTGCGCTGCTCGTAATCGAACTTCTCCACCTGGTACTGCCGGGCCTCGTGCAAGTAGATCGCTTTCTCGTGCAACTCGGTGAGCGCGGCGGGAAAGGCCACCTCCGCGATCACTTCTTCGCCCGATCCCGCGCCGCCGTAGCCGGCGTTAAAGGCATTGCGCTCAATCACGATGAAGTTGTCGCTGGTCACCGCGCGCAGGCTGACTGTGTCGGCGGGATAGGTATCGGAAACCCAATGCCAGGCATCACGGGAATGATGCAGAAAGCCGGCGTCCTTCAGGAACTCGCAGGGCTCAGCCGTGTCGTGCGGACCAAACTTCTCACCATCCCGAATGGGTAGTTCGAAAGCCGCACATTTGAGGTGGTTCAACAGAATCTCGGCGTTGTTGGCATTGATATGCGCTTCCTCGGGCGGGCGATCAAAGAAGTACTGCGGGTGCTCCACAATGTACTGGTCCAGCGGTGCCGACGAAGCCACCAGCACCGCCAGCGAGGTCCGCTGCCGGCGGCCCGCGCGGCCCGCGCGTTGCCAGGTGGAGGCAATGGTGCCGGGGTATCCGGCCATGATCACCGAATCCAGTGAGCCGATATCGATGCCCAATTCCAGCGCGTTGGTGGCGACGACGCCGCGGATGGTGCCTTCGCGCAGTTCCCGCTCAATCGTCCGGCGCTCCCTCGGTAAATAGCCGCCGCGATAGCCCCGGATGGTCTCACTGGGGTAGGGGCCTTTTTCGGAAGCCTCCTTTAGGTACTTCACCAGGATCTCGGTGGCCAGGCGGTTGTTGGCAAAGACCAGCGTCTGCGCGCCGCGTTCGATCGACTCCACCGCCAACCGTCGTGTCTCATGCAGGTAGCTGCGGCGGATCCCCAGTTGCTGGTTCACCACCGGAGGGTTGTAGAAGACGAAGTACTTTTCGCCCTGCGGCGCGCCGTTGCGATCCACCAGCTCAAACGGCTCCTCGCAGATCGCCTGCGCCAGTTCCCGGGGGTTGGCGATGGTGGCCGACGAGCAGATGAACTGCGGTTTCGACCCGTAGAACTCCGCGATCCGCTTCACCCGGCGCAGCACATTGGCCAGATGGCTGCCATAGACACCGCGATAGTAGTGCAGTTCGTCGATGACGAAGTAGCGGAGGTTCTCAAACAGCTTGGCCCACTTGGTGTGATGCGGCAGGATCCCGGTGTGGAGCATGTCGGGATTGGTCAGTACCACCTGCGCCCGTTCCCGGATGGCTTTGCGGGCATCGGGCGGTGTATCGCCGTCGTAGGTGAACGCCTTGATGTCGGCGCCCAGTGCGGTGACGGCGGCATTGAACTCGTGCATCTGGTCTTCCGCCAGTGCCTTGGTGGGGAACAGGTAGACGGCCCGCGCTCCGGGTTCATTCAGCAAGCGGTTCAGCACCGGCAGGTTGTAGCAGAGCGTTTTGCCGGATGCGGTCGGCGTCACCACGGCGACGTTGCGGCCGGAATGAGTATGCGCAAAAGCTTCCGCCTGGTGCGTGTACAAAGCCGCCACGCCGCGCGCGGTCAAGGCCTCGCGCAACCGGGGGTCTACTTCACCCGGCAACTCAACGGATTGGGCATCGCGGGCGGGCTGGTGATGGATGGCCCGGATGGGCGAATTGGGCCGGGCCTGCAATTCTTCGAAACGGCGCAGAGCGGTTTCGACGCTTTGAGGTCGCGTCGGGGCAGGCAGATCGAACAGGGAAGGCGTCGCCATTTTCGCTTTTTCTTCGGCTCTAGATGAGCGTAACGCGAAGTGGTGCCGGGTGCAAGCGGGAGGATCCAGGGGAACCAGACGATCAACGGCAACCGGTCAGCCAAAGCTTCCAGGCGGGCCGCCGCGCCCGGCGAACCGGGGCGTGGCGATAGTCGCGAATTACTTGTTCCGGACGAACTCGTAGCGTTCGAGGGTGGCGGCCACTTGAGGAAGTTCAGCGGTATCCTTGGCCGACCGGCGGATCACTTTTCCGCGGCACAGCAGTTCCACCGCATCCTGTGCCGTCGAGGGCAACGTGATGCGGTATTCAACCGGATCGCCTACTTCAAAAGCAGTTTGAGACTGGAAGAGCACCCCACCAGAGGAGAGGTTCCTTGTTTCACAGGTCTCGAATTTCGCCGCACCCGCGGGCCGCAATTGAAGCGGCAACTTGAGTTCGAAGCGTTTAAATCGTCGTTGATCAGTCACAGACTCTATTACTCTACGGCCTGAGGAAGAAGTTTTCAAGCAGAAACTAGATCGAAAGATAGCAAAAAGCCCTAGTACTCTCAGTGACGTAGTTTACAACCGCTTGTGTCCACCCGCGGCACTGTTACGATGGGATCGAGTGTTCCGAAAAATATGGCGCATCAGTGCGGGCGTCGGGCTGATTCTGATCGGCATCGTGGGCCTCATCCTACCCGTGATGCCGGGCTGGGTGTTCATTATTCCCGGACTCGTGATTTTGGGCGATTATTTTCCGCCCATCAAGCGGCTGCTTGATTGGGCCAAGGCCAAGCTGGAAGCGGAAAAGGCCAAGCACTTCAAGTAGGGGACCGGCCCCGCCACCCCCGCAGAAGGGCGAGCGCCGTTGCTCCCGGCGCCCCATCGCCCACCACGCTAGCCGCGAACGCGCGGGCGGGAGTAGAGGAAGTAGATGCCCAAGCCGGCGGCCAGCCAAACGAAGAACAGCAGCCAGGTCTGTAGCGGCAGGCTCAGCATCAGCAACACGCAGGAGAAGATGCTGATCAGCGGCAGCCATGGCACCAGCGGCACGCGGAAGCTGCGGTGCCGGCCCGGCTGCGTGCGCCGCAACACGATCACAGCAACGCTGGCGATCACAAAGGCAAACAACGTACCGATGTTAGACAAGTCGGCAAAGGTACCGATATCCCAGACCATGGCCGGTAAGCCGACAAACAAACCAGCCACCCAGGTGGAGATATGCGGAGTTTTGTACTGCGAATGTAAGCGAGAAAAGATACCCGGCAGTAACCGATCACGCGACATCGCAAACCAGACCCGCGCCTGGCCATACTGGAAAACCAGCAGCGAGGACACCATGCCGGTTAACGCGCCGATGGCCACCAGCCACCGGACATTGGCATAGCCCAGGTTCTTCAGCACCGTCACCACGGGGGCGGCATTGCCCAAGGTCTGCCAGTTGGCGACGCCGGTCAGCACCAACGCCACACCAGCGTAGAGGATGGTGCAGATGAAAAGCGTGGCCAAAATGCCGATCGGCAGGTCGCGCTGGGGGTTCCTGCATTCTTCGGCCGCCGTCGAGACGCTGTCAAAACCGATGTACGTGAAGAAGACGATGGCCGCGCCGGTCATCACACCCGGAAGCCCGTTGGGGAAGAATGGATTCCAGTTCTGGATATCGACGTGCTTTGAGCCCACGACGATAAAGACGAGAATCACGGCAATCTTCACCAGCACCATGATGTTGTTGGCGTTGGCCGACTCCTTCACGCCGCGCACCAGCATCCAGGTGAGCAGCATCAGGATGATGAACGCCGAGATGTTAACGTGGCCCGTATAGGCTCCGTTCATGAACATCGGCTCGGATAGATACTGAGGTAGCGCTATGCCAAACCGCTCCAGCACGTCGTTCACGTGCGCCGAAAAGCCGACGGCGACGGCCATGTTCGAGACGGCATACTCCAAAATCAGATCCCAGCCAATAATCCAGGCCACAATCTCGCCCAACGCGGCGTAAGCGTAGGTGTAGGTGCCGCCGGCAATGGGGATCATCGAGGCGAGTTCCGCGTAGCAGAGGGCCGCAAAGCTGCACGCCAGGGCCACCAGGACGAACGAGAGAGAGATACCCGGGCCTGCACCGAGCCGCCCGACCGTCGAGACCGCATTAGTACCTTCCCGCAGCAGATCCATGACGGGCGCGTTCAGGATGGAACTGAAGCTCATGGTCTGGCCGGCGGCGGCGGTTCCGGTGAGGATGAAGATGCCGGACCCGATCACGGCACCGATGCCCAGGGCCGTCAGTGTCCAGGGACCCATCGTCCGTTCCAGGCGCTTGCCGTGCGCTTCGCTGGAGGCCAGCAGCTCATCAATCGACTTCGTGCGAAAGTAACCGGACATGGGGATCAGGGTAGCAGGCTCAAGGCCGGGTGGGTATAAAGCTTGCTTTGACGATGGTTGGCTGGGCCAATTCTTGGGGGGGCCATCTCCTCCAAGACCAATGAATCGCCCTGGGCCAAGTGTCGCCGCGACGGAACGGCGTGGGAACGGGAGCCAAGTGCTGGAATGATTTCCCAACGCTCCTCTGCTTTCGGTCTTTTCCAGCGGGCTGCCATTTCCGGACTGGGACAGACGGACTGAACGACTTTCCTGGACCTTGGAACCAGAGCGTGTGGCCTCTTGGCCTTAGAGGAAGCCCGTGACGTCGCGCGCGAGGTTAGATTGCCTACCGGCGTCAGCATCGGCGTTGATATGACAGTGGAATTGCTGACCAAGCGGCCGCCACCTCACGAAGCGGCACGCCGACAGGACGGTGAGACGCAGCCTCCCATTGAAAGACGCTTTGGATGTCGGCGTGCTTGTTGAGAAGGCGGATATCGGCGATCTTGAACACGCCTCATCGGTGATTTCAGCCACGAACTGCTGAACCTGCAGTAGAGGCAGCAGAGAAGGAGTTGAAGCAATGAAGCGAAACATAATCTTGATTGGCACTTTCGCGTTGGGTGCCTTGAGGCTGGTTGCGCAAGCCCCCGGCCCTGGTGGTCAACACGGTGGCATGGGAATGGGCGGAATGCACGGACGGATGATGGGTGCGCTGCCGGAGGTGATGGAGTCCGGCACGAATCCGGTGACGCCAGCCAAAGTCGATTTGGGCCGGATGCTCTTCTATGAGACTCGTCTATCGGCTGGCCGCGACATCTCTTGCAACTCGTGCCATGATCTGGCCCGCTATGGCGTGGACGGGCGACCCGTTTCCACGGGGCATCGCGGCCAGCAAGGTACGCGAAACTCACCCACCGTCTACAACGCGGCGGGGCATATCGCGCAGTTCTGGGATGGCCGGGCGGCGGACGTAGAGGAACAGGCGAAAGGGCCCGTGATGAATCCCGCGGAGATGGCCATGCCGGCGGAGGCGGAGGTGGTGCAGAAGCTGCGGGCCATTCCCGGCTACGTTGCCGCCTTCCGGCGGGCTTTTCCTGAAGCTGCCGAGCCGGTGACTTTCGACAACATGGCGCTTGCGATTGGCGCATTCGAACGGAAGCTGGTGACGCCTTCCCGGTGGGATCGCTTCCTGGCTGGCGACCAGAAAGCAATTACCGCCGAGGAAATGAGCGGCCACCATCAGTTCATGCACGGTGGTTGTGCCACTTGCCACAACGGTACCTACGTCGGCGGGCGGATGTTCCAAAAGCTGGGTGTGGAAAAGCCCTGGCCCGATGCGTCCGACCAAGGCCGCTTTGCGGTCACGAAACTGTCGTCGGACCGGATGGTGTTCAAGGTACCTTCACTCCGCAACGTGGAGAAGACCGGGCCTTACTTTCACCACGGTAAGGTGGCGACGCTGGAAGAGGCGATTCGGCTGATGGGTGAGCATCAGCTGAACACCCAGCTTTCCCGGCAACAGGTGCAGGGGATTGCAGCCTGGCTAAAGGCGCTGACCGGTGAGATTCCGCGGGAGTATATCCGTCCGCCGAAGCTACCGGAATAGGACAGGTCTCCCCCACCCGAAAATGTCCACGACGTTGGCGAGAAAGCAAAACGGGCACCCCACGCCAGGGTGCCCGTTTTGTTTGTTCGAACCAGTGGGGACTTAGTGGCGGAACCGGCGAGCGCCCGCTGCCGCGAGCCCGGCGATGGCCACGAGAGCCAATGTGGAGGGCTCGGGGACCGTATTCACCAGCAGATCCTGCGAGAACTGGATGTTGTCGACGGCGATGCCCCAGGAGTTGCCCCAGGTGAGTACTAGCTTCTCAGCGGTCACATTCGGGCTCAACAGCGGAGCGTTCGCGGGAAGCGGATTGGGCGTGGCGGTCTTGTACTCCCAAAGCTTGTTTCCCTTCCCGTCGGAAACGAAGATGCCAGTGTTGGAATTGATACTGCTCCAGTAGCCAATGTTCAATGAGAGCAAGCTAACGTTAAATCCTGGGTCTGCCGTGAACGTGATGGTGCTCACACTGGGGTTGCCGGTGCCCCAAGCTACGTTTCTCAGGTTCGAATAACCGGAAATATAGAAAGCCACGACGCCAGAGTTCGTCCCGTAGTCGACCACGACGTTCGGCGTGTTGGCTAAGCGATCACCGTAGGTCTGGGGGATCGCAGTGCTCTGACTAACACCCAATCCCTCAAAATCGAGTGTCGAAATGGGGCCAGCGCTCGCAAGCGATGCGACGGCGAAAACACTAAGTATAAATTTGTGCACCTTTGATGCACCTCCTCTGGCACAGACTATACCAGAAGACCTCCATGGGCGTAAAGAACTAGACGGTACTGTACATGGGGCAAGACTCGGAGCGGCGTTGGCCCGGTTCGATCCAACAGCAAAAGGCGCGGGCCAGAGGGGACTGGCCCGCGCCATCGTGGGAAGACGCGGTGTGGGCGTCCAGAGACGCCCGTTGAGGCGGGAGTGGGAGGGACTAGCGCTTGCGCGTCTGGCCCTTCACAAGCTTCTTCACTTTGCGTTTCATGGAGCCGCGGGCAACGTTATCGGCGCGCGGGGCCAGAGGCTTGGCTTCTTCCGCCTTCTTGCGGGCGGTGCGCTTGAGCGTCTTGCGCTCGACTTTATCGGCTACGTGCTTGGTATTCATTCCTTGACAATAATCCCTGCGTATTTCTGAACTAGCTTTTTCAAACCATGCCCCGCAAACTGGACGGTCAGCTTGGCGTCTTCTCCATCGCCCTCCCTGCGGAGGACGGTACCCCGGCCATACTTCGGATGCTCAATCACTGAACCATTCCGAAGTCCCACCGGCTTCTTCTGTCCGAACCCTGTTGATACCGGTCCCGCCGACGCGGGCCTTGCCGATACCGGTCCCGCCGATGCGGGCCTCACCATTCCCGCCGGGGCAGGTCTTGGTGGAGGGGCAGTGGCGGAACGGGGAGGCGCAGCAGCCGGTCTCGGCACGCCCGGAGGCTGAATGCCTTTGGCCGCAAAGAACTGCTGAATGCTCTCTACTGAATTATACGTCTTTCCGGTGAACGCGTTGCGGCGGGCAGTTTCGCGGGCGTACTGCTGCTCTCCGTAGAGGTCGACATCGACGGCATTGGCGGCCCCGGTCTTGACGATCTCCAGCAGGTGCGCGGGCACTTCATTCAAGAAGCGCGAAGGCATGGTGGGCTCCGGCATACCCGTGCCAAAACGGCGCCGGGAGCGGGCCCAGGACAGATAGAGCTTTTGTTCAGCGCGCGTCATGGCAACGTAACAAAGGCGGCGTTCTTCTTCCATCGCCGTCTCGTTATCGCGCGAGCGGGAGTGCGGAAACAGGCCTTCTTCCATCCCCGCCACAAAGACCACCGGAAACTCCAGTCCCTTGGCGTTGTGCATGGTCAGCAGCGAGATCTGGGACTCTTCATCGAGAGAATCAGAATCGGCCACCAGCGCGGCGTGATCCAGAAACTCCGCCAAGCCTTCGCCACGCTCCGCCGCTTCGGCAGCAGCGTTGATCAATTCGGAAAGGTTCTGCAGGCGGGATTCGGCATCGGGTGCCGGATCGGTTTCGAGCATCTTCCAGTACCCGGTCTTGTCCAGCACCTGGCGCAGCAACCG
This sequence comes from Bryobacteraceae bacterium, assembly GCA_044359315.1. GTDB lineage: Bacteria > Acidobacteriota > Terriglobia > Bryobacterales > Bryobacteraceae > JAPKYZ01. Next base: position 11,939 of record JBIKMK010000040.1, read on the forward strand.
TTCCGGCCCCAGTTCGGCGGCCGATTGCTGGAAGCCTTCCATCATCTCTTTGAAAAGCACCAGAGCGGTTTCGGCGCGGGCGGAGAACTGCTTTTCTTCCACCATGCGGGCGATGGCGGCCCAAAGCGTCAGGTCATGCTCGCGCGAGAACTGCTCCACTTGGTCGAGCGTAGTTTTGCCGATGCCCCGCGCGGGGGTGTTGATGATGCGCTGCAGGGCGATCGGGTCGTTGGGCGACTGAATGATCTTCAGGTAGCAGAGCGCGTCTTTCACTTCGGCGCGCTGGTAGAAGCTGAAGCCACCGACGACGATGTACTTGCGGTTGTAGCGGCGCAACGCCTCTTCGATCTGTCGCGATTGCGAATTGGTGCGGTAGAGCACGGCCAGGCGCGTCTTGGGGTCGCGCTTGATTTCGCGGTCCATCACGTCGGCGATCCAGAGCGCCTCTTCCTCGGCGTCGCGCGCTTCGTAGAGCTTCACGGTTTCGCCCGTGTCCGATTCGGTCCAAAGATTTTTGCCTTTGCGCTGCTTGTTACGGGCCACCACCGCACCGGCCGAATTGAGGATGTTTTTGGTGGAGCGGTAGTTCTGTTCGAGGCGAATCACCTTGGCGTTCGGGTAATCCTTCTCGAAATCGAGAATGTTGCGGATGTCCGCGCCACGCCAGGAATAGATGGATTGATCTTCGTCGCCGACGACGGCCACGTTCGAGTGCGAGACCGAGAGCAGCCGCATCAAGTCGTACTGGCTACGGTTGGTGTCCTGATATTCGTCGATCATCAGGTAGTGCACGCGGCGGTTCCATGCCTCACGGGTGGCCTGATCGGTGTGCAGCAGCCGCACGGATTCCAGCAGCAGGTCGTCAAAATCGAGAGCGTTGGCCTGTTGCAGCCGCGCCTGGTACTGCTCAAAAACGACAGCCAGCTTGGCCATGTTCGGGTCTGCGGCCTGCTTGTAGAAATCCTGCGGCGTCTCCTTGCGGTTTTTCGCTTGCGAGATGCGCGACAGAGCGGCCCGGTACTGCATGAACTTTTCGTCCAGGCCCGCATAGCGGTAGATCTGCTTGATGGTGGCCAACTGGTCGTCGTCGTCGTAGATCGTGAACTGCGTGGTGAAACCCTGCCGCACGCGAGCCAGCGGCGCGCCATCCTGCCGCA
>JBIKMK010000526.1:0-3773 GCA_044359315.1 Bryobacteraceae bacterium
GCGCTCCCAGCGGACTTCATCGTAGGGAGTCCGGTTCGGCTCCTGCCGCGCGGTGAAGTAACGAGGAAAAGCGACCCCGGTGCGTTCGTTCTTTCGCAAAGAACGGCGCGAATCTCGAATTTTGGAACTTAAAGCGACGCCAAGCTGGCCCATGATGACGAAAACCTCTTATTTTTTGCCTGAGTGGACGCGCGGGGATTCCCGTATCCCGTTAGCGCCCGTTCGTAATGATGCCCCAATATGTAGTGGTACGTCAAGAACTATATCTACATGCCGTACATCAGGTTACGATCAGGTGATTTCGGCCAGCCAGTGCCCGGCAGAGTCCGCCGGCAGGATGAGGCGATCAGTCTTCCAGGTCGCCAGCCAAATGCTCGATTCCGAGCAAACCATAGTAGCGGGCCGCAAGCGGGTTGAAGCCAGCCAACAGATTCCAGGTATGGACTTTACTCGTTTCAGTGGGGCAATGAACCGCGACCAGGGCGGCCCCCTTCTGGGCCTCAACCAAGTCCTGATCCATGTACAAGGCTTCCGTGCCAAGCCCCCGCGACAGTTTCGTCATTAGCATCCCAAAGAGTCCATTTTCGGCGGCGTGGCCTTCAGCGAAGCGGAGCAGATCTGGTCCTGACGCTGAAACCATATCTTCTTCCTCGTAGCCTGACATCCGGAGGTGCTGCACGGCATGCTCGGCATCGGCCATGTTGGGAAGGATGGCCAGCAGGCAATCTTTGGGAAAGAAGACACCAAAGTGGGTATCAGATCCGTGGAAGAAGACAGAGAGTTTGCTCATGGTGGCTCCGTTGGGTTGCTCGACAACGGAGCGATGTGCAAGTGGAGGGCCAAGGTGAGACGACTGACTTTTCTCGTGACCACGCTTCGGAAACTGGAGCAAACGACTGCAACTGACCGTGCATGGTCAGACGCAACGCCAGACTACTCGTAGCGGAGGGCTACCACCGGATCGAGCCGGGCGGCCTTGTTGGCGGGCCAGATGCCGAAGAAGAGGCCGACGCCGACGGAGACCAGCACACCGGCGGCGGCGGCCCACACCGGCACGGAGACGGGCAGGTTGGGGAAGGCGAGGCCCGCCCCGGCGGAGATGAGCCAGCCAAAGCCCATCCCCAACAGGCCACCGATGAAGGTGAGCACGACGGCTTCCGTGAGGAATTGAGTGACGATGTCGGAGCGCTTGGCGCCAAGCGCTTTGCGGATGCCGATTTCGCGGGTGCGTTCGGTGACGGAGACGAGCATGATGTTCATGACGCCAATACCGCCCACCAGCAGGCCAATGGAACTGAGGACGACCATCACGAGTGCTGTCATGGCCGTCACGCTGCGAAAATTCTCGATCATCTGTTCGGCGGTGGAGATGAAGAAGGTGTCGGGCTTGTCGTGGCCCACGCGGCGGGCCTGGCGCAGGGAGGTCCGGACTTGATCCTCGGCTTGCGAGATGCGGCCGGGTTTGGCCATGGCGACAATCAGATGCTCTTCCGCCGCTGGGGACATTTTGCGCATGGTCCAGTACGGGATGACGACCCGGCTATCCTGTCCGCCCAAGGCGGATTCCGCACCGCGCTTGAGCACGCCGATCACCTCATACTTGTGACCATCGATATCGATCCATTTGCCGAGCGGGTCGGCCGTCGAGAAGAGGGCCTTGAAGACATCCTCACTGATGACGGCGACGGGCAGGTGACGGATGTTCTCGGCATCAGTGAAGAAGCGCCCCATCAATAGCTCAGCTTGGCCGGAATCACCGTAGCCGTCGTCGGTGCCGGTGAAGTCGAGATTGTAGAACTCATTGGAGCCATACTTGGCCTTGGGGATGGTCCGCCAAGCACCAAACAGGACGGGACTGACGCGCTTACATTCACTGCAAGCATCAGCGACGGCGCGGAACTGGTCATAGGAGATGGGGCGGCGCATGCGCTCCTCGGGCGTCCGATTGCCGAAAACGACTCCGATGCGGAACTTGAACACCAGGAGCGTGTTGGTGCCGAACGACTGGAGTACGCCGGAGACGGCACCATCAAAGCCGGTCAGGATAGACCCCACACCGATGATGGTGCCGGTGCCGATGATGACGCCCAGGACGGTGAGGAAGGCGCGCAGCTTATAGGCACGCAGCGTGTCAAACGCGAGGCGGACGGAGGCGAGGCTGCTGGAGTTGGTCATCGTGGCTGTAGGGGTTACTTGTCGACGCGAAGGGCTTCAATGGGGTCCAGTTTGGCGGCTTGGCGGGCCGGGTAGATGCCGAAGAAAAGACCGACGGCGGAAGAGAGGGTGACCGAGATCACGACCGAGGAGATGGGCATGGCCATGGGCACGGGCGTGGAGGAACTGACGACGACGGCGATCAGCCAGGCAATGGCCACACCCACCAGGCCGCCGGTGCCCGACAGCACCGAAGACTCAATGAGGAACTGCCAGAGAATGTCGGAGCGACGGGCCCCGACCGATTTGCGGATACCAATTTCATGCGTGCGTTCGGTGACGACGGCCAGCATGATGTTCATGATGACGACGCCACCGACGATCATGAAGACGCTGACGACGGCCAGGGCGGTGGCGGCGATGGCACCGGTCATCTGATCCCAGGCCTGGGAAAGCGAATCGGAGGAGAGAATGGCGAAGGTGTCGTCCTGTTGGGGCCGCAGATGGCGGTACGCGCGGATGAGCATGCGGACCTCGTCCTGGGCCTGGGTGAGATAGCTATGCTCAATGGCCGTGGCCATATAGCCGATGCCCTTTCGGGCACCATAGGACTTAAAGTAAGTCTCGACGGGAATCATCACGAAGTTATCGCGCGACTGGCCGAAGACGCTGCCCTGGGCTTTGGCCACGCCGACGATCTGATGCGGGCGGCCGCCGAGGGAGATGGACTTGCCCACGGGGTCGACGTTGGGGAAGAACCGGTCCTTGATGTCGGCCCCGATGAAAGCGACCAACAGATGGCGGGAGTTATCGGTTTCCGTGAAGAAGCGGCCCGCGACGATCTGGGTGTTGGTAATGGAGGCCATGTTGGGCGAAACACCCTGGAGCGTGACGCCATCCAACCGGTCCCCGGTGATAGTCACATCCGTGCGGCGGAAGGTCTGCATGCCGATTTCCTTGACCAACTTGGACTGCTGGCGGATGAAGGCGAACTCTTCGCGCGTCAACTCCGGGTTCTTGCGGAGGTACTCGAGATATTTTTTGGGGTCCCAGTTCCCAACGAATGCCATGCGGAGGACGCGGAAGCCGTCGGCTCCCATGTCAGAGACATTTTGGGCAATGTAAAGGTCCATGCCATGGATGATGGACATGACGGCGATCAAGGTGGTGGTGGCGAGGATGATGCCGAGCAGAGTCAAGAAACTGCGCAGCAGGGATCCCCGGAGGGACCCGACGGCGACGGAAAAGGCTTCACGGATGCTGGAATTACCGGTCACTAGTCAGGCCAGACGATGAACGGCGGTCGTTTGTTCCCTCGGGATCACGGCCGGGCACAGATTGCTGGGGCGAATTGCAGCCCATGCCGGTGGTTTTCGACTGGCTTGGCGGAGAACCGACTGGCGTTACCGGCCCGTGGAGGCTGAAGCCTGCTGCTGCAACCAGCCGGTGACCACTTCGTCCACCCAGAACCGCGGCTTGGTGCGCGAGACAAAGCCGACGTGGCCCCCGTGGCGGGTGGTGACCAGTTGCAGATGCGGGTTGGTCCGGAAGGCGGGATGCCCGTAAACCCGAAACGGAATGAGGGGATCGTCCTCAGCCTGGACCACCAGCGTGGGCGT
>JBIKMK010000527.1:0-3764 GCA_044359315.1 Bryobacteraceae bacterium
GGCACAACGCGATAGACGCACGCGGCCAGCAAAGGTACCAGGACAATGTAGAGACCCGTCAAAAATCCTGACTTCGAGGCCGTCGTGGATTGCAATCCCACGGTCTGCAAAATGTACCCCGCGCTCAATGAGAGGCCCGTCAGAAACCCGGCAAAGTAGTCCCGGCCCGTCCCCCGCAGCCGCCCGCGAAACGTGAGGGCTAAGGCGAAAGCCGCAATCGAAAACCGCAAACCCAAGAATAGGAAGACCGAACAGTCCTCCAGGGCCCGCTTCACCAGCACAAAGGTCGATCCCCAAATCAGAGCGATGACGGCCAGCGCGACGCCTGCCCGCACCTGGACCGTCATTCCGCCGGGGCCTTCAGCAAATGGCCCAAGGTCAGCCAAACCCGGCGCAACCCCACTTCGCGGCCGTCGGGATGGAACCACTCCGCCGGGGTGTGCGCCCCTCCACCCTGCCCGCCCGCGCCAATCGAGATGGCCGGCAAGCCCAGGGAAAGTGGAATATTGGCGTCCGTCGAGGCGCAATCCATCACGGAGCGGAGTCCCAAGTGCGCATCCACATCCCGGATAGCCGCCAGCAAGGGCGCACTCTCGTGCAGCTTGCCACCCGGCCGGGAACCGATCTCCCGGATCCTGGCCGTCACCCGGCCATTCAGTTTGCGCCGCGCCACGCGGTCATTCTCGGCGGCCAGGGCCCGCTCCACCGCGTCGGTCAACAGTTCGGAAAGGTCGTCCATGCGCTCCACGCTCTCGGAGCGGATGTCCACCTTCGCCCGCGCCTCCGACGGAATCGAGTTGATGCTGGCACCGCCTTCAATCAGCCCGAAGTTGATCGAAGCCCGCGGCCCGGAGGCCTCACTTTGCGAAGCGGTGAAGTCGGCGATCACGGTGGAAAGCGCGTGCACCGGGTTCCCGGTGCCGTGGTCGGACCAGCTGTGGCCGCCGGGTCCATTGAAGTTGATCTCAAAGCGGCGGCTGCCCAGCGCATGCGCCGTAATGTGGTCCGTCCCCGGGCCATCCAGCACCACAAAGTTGGTGATCTCCCCCGCCAGCGGTGACTGTCGGCAAAGGTAGCGCATCCCGCTCAAGTTGCCTTCACCCTCTTCGCCGACATTGGCCACAATCAGCAGCGAAGCACTCCGCTCCTCCGGCCTGAAGGCACCTTCCTGCCAGGCCGCCGCCACCGCCAGCAGTCCCGTCAAACCCGCGCCATTGTCGGAGATGCCCGGACCCAGAAACCGGCCATCCGGTGCCACCCGGATATCCTCCGGCGTCCGTGGCGCCAGCACCGTGTCCAGGTGGGCCGTCAGGGCCACGTAAGGCGGCTGGCACTTCTCGCCCACCCGCGCCACGACATTGCCCGCGCGGTCAATCTCCACCCGGCAGCCCAGCTTGTCCAGCTCCGCCGCGATCCATTCCGCCCGCTTCTGCTCAAAAAATGTGGGCGCGGCGACGCGACACAGCGCCAAATGACGCTCACTGATCCAGGCGCGCTCACGGCTGAAAAACTTCAGGCTGTTGCCCCAGCCGGGATGGTCCGCCAGAGCGGCGGTGGCCAACGATCGGCGGCTGCGGAAGCGCAGGGGAAGACCCATAACAGAAAGTTTACCCGACAGGTCCAAATTTCACCGGTTCGGGCCGTCAGAGAACAGGGCTTCCCGCCGATTAGACAGAGGTCCCGGGTCAGCCCTGGTAGGCACCGTTGGGCAAGGCGGAGGAGGAGATTCTGAGAAGCAAGCTCCAACGGGCTGCATGGTGGGTGGCACTCGCCGTCGCCGCCATCGCGGCCGCGCTGACCGGCTGGAGTGGCTGGAGATCATCCGGTGCACCCACGCCGCCCTTGCGCGTCGGCTATGACTTAAGCGCTCCGCTTGCCATCCCCACACCCTCCGGCCCCACCGGCCTCAGCATCGATGTGATCACGACCGCCGCAGCTGCCCGCAAGATCAAGGTGGAATGGGTCCGGTCACATCTGGCTCCCGATGAGGCTCTGGCGCAGGGACTGGTGGACGTCTGGCCCGCCCTGGGCGTGACGCCGGAGCGGAGTACCCGCTGGCACTTAACCAAGCCCTGGATGCAGAACAACTTTCTGCTGGTCTACCCCAGCCGGTCACCCGGTGAACCGCCGCTGTCGGCCCTGGGGCGCAAGGTGGCCTACCCGGCGTTTCCGTTGGCCCGCCGGATTGCCGGTAGCTTTCTGGGCGGCTCCCAGTTGTTGCCCGCACCCAGCTTCAGCGCCGCCCTCCAGGCCGTCTGTCGCGGCGAGGCGGAACTGGCTCTTCTGGAAGCCCGCGCCGCGGAAGAGTTCCTCATGCAGCGCCTTCCGGGCTGTGAGTCGGTGCGGCTGGCCATCCAGGCCATCGAGGGCGCCACCAGCGACGTAGCCATCGCAGCTGTCAAGGCCAAGGCCCCGCTGGTGAACGATCTGCGGAGCGAGATTTCGGCCATGGCCGCCGATGGCCGGCTGGGCAACCTCATGGACCGTTGGCTCTACTCCGCCGATCAGGCGAAGTTGCTCTACCAGATGCAGCGCTCGCAGCAGGCGCGGCAGTGGCTGGTGGCCGGTTTGCTGCTGGCAGCGCTGGCCTGCGCCATCCTGGCTTGGCAGTTTCAGGTGGCCCGCCGGGCCAAGCGGGCCGCTGAACGGTTGAGCGCCGTCAAGTCAGAGTTCCTGGCCAACATGAGCCATGAGATCCGCACTCCCATGAATGGCGTGCTGGGAATGAGTGAACTGCTGGGCGAAACCCGGCTGGACCCGGAACAGGCCGAATACGCCCGCATCATCCGCACCTCCGCCGAATCTCTGCTGGAGATCATCAACGACGTACTCGATCTGTCCAAGATCGAAGCCGGCAAGCTGGACCTGGAGTCAGCGGACTTTGACCCTCACACTCTGTTTGAGGATGCCGCAGCACTGCTCGCCCCCCGGGCGCATGCGCGCGGCCTGGAGCTGAACTGCTCCCTTGACCCCGCCCTTCCGGAACTGGTGCGCGGAGACGCTGCCCGTCTGCGTCAGGTGGTGATGAACCTGCTCACCAATGCCGTAAAGTTCACCCCGGAAGGCGAGGTTACCCTGGGCGTCACCCAAGCCCCGCTGGAAGATGGCCGAATCGAATTGACCGTGGAAGTGCGGGATTCGGGCATCGGCATTCCCGCCGAGCTACAGCAGCGCGTGTTTGAAAGCTTTGTCCAGGCCGACGCCTCCACCACCCGCCGCTTTGGCGGCACCGGGCTTGGCTTGACGATCTCACGCAACCTGGTCCAGTTGATGGGCGGCCAGATTCAGATGGAAAGCTGGCCCGGGAAGGGAAGCCGGTTCTGGTTCACCTGCCCCTTGGCGCTGCCGGACGGCGCCACCCCGCCTGAGGCACCGGCCCTCCTGCGTGGGGCGCGAGTGCTGGTGGTGGACGACAACCCAACCAACTTGCAGGTGGTAGGCCGGTATCTTTCTTCATTCCGTTGCCAGTACGCCTCCGCCTCCGGCGGCCGGGAGGCCCTTGCGCTGCTGCGTGCGGCCCACGCCACCGGAGTGCCTTTCCGCGCCGTCCTGCTCGATATGCATATGCCCGGCTTGGATGGACTGGAGACCGCCGCCGCCATTCAGGAAGACCCCAACCTGGCCCGCACCATCCTGTTGTGCCTCAGTTCATCCTCCGGCGGAGGAGCGGAAGCGATGCGGCTCGCTGAAGCGCAGTTTGCCGCCCGGCTCAGCAAGCCCATCCGCCGCCGGGCCCTGCGCGATGCCCTCCAGGACGTGCTCGC
>JBIKMK010000528.1:0-3757 GCA_044359315.1 Bryobacteraceae bacterium
ACAGCCATCAGCGAGAGGACAAGATTCCGCATTGCCCGTTAGAGTAGCGGGCGAAAATGAGAATCGGATAACTAACCCGTGACTACTAAGTCAACCCGGCCTTTTTCCATAGATCAGCAACTCGCGACACGATGTCGGGTGACATTTTGATGACATCCGGCCAGGGCCGAGTGAACCCTTCCGAGGGCCACTTCTTGGTGGCATCCACGCCCATCTTGGAGCCGTAGTTGGCCAAGCGCGACGCGTGGTCCAGCGAATCCACCGGTCCATGCGCGAACTCGATGTCGCGTTCCGGGTCGATGTTGTTCAGCGCCTTCCAGGCCACTTCGCTGACGTTGTGGATGTCGACATCCTCGTCCATCACCACGATCACTTTGGTGAACATGGCTTGGCCCAGGCCCCAGATGGCATGCATCACTTTGCGCGCGTGGCCGGGGTAGGACTTGCGGATCTTGATCAGCATTAGGTTATGGAAGATGCCTTCGGCCGGCATGCACATGTCGACCACTTCCGGCAGTTGCATCCGCATCAGCGGTAGGAAGATCCGTTCGATCGCCTGCCCCATGTAGAAATCCTCCATCGGCGGCGGACCGACGATGGTGGTGACATAGAGCGGGTTCTTGCGGTGCGTGATGCACTCGATATGGAACACCGGGTAGTCGTCTTCGAGTGAATAATAGCCGGTGTGGTCGCCAAACGGCCCCTCGCGCCGCAGTTCGCCCAGGTTGACGTACCCTTCCAAGACAATCTCCGCCTGCGCCGGCACTTCAATGTCGGAGGTTTCGCACTTCACCATCTCCACCGGCTTCGACCGCAGGAACCCGGCGATCATCATCTCGTCAATATCAGGCGGCAGCGGCAGGATGGCGGAATAGATCGTCGCCGGGTCGCAGCCGATCGCCACCGCGACGGGCATGCGCGTTTCCTTGCCTTCGGCCTGCAGGCGGCGGTAATGCTCCGCGCCCTGCTTGTGGGTCTGCCAGTGCATGCCGGTGGTCCGCTCATCGTAGACCTGCATGCGATACATGCCGCAGTTGCGCTTGCCCGTGACGGGGTTCTTCGAGAAAACCATCGGCAGCGTGATGTAGCGGCCGCCATCGTCCGGCCAGCAGTGAAGCACCGGAAACTCGTTCAGGTTGATGTCCGCACCCTTGCGGATCACTTCCTTGCATGGGCCGTCTTTGACAATCTTGGGGAAGAACGCGCCCACTTCGGCCAGGATGGGCAGCATTTTGAGCTTGTTCAAAAACCCGTCCGGCATCTTCATCTGGAGAAACTCCGAGATGCGGGCCGCGATCGAATCCATGCTGTCGGTCTCAAGCGCAATCTTCATGCGCTGGGGCGAAGCAAAGGCGTTTACCAGCAGCGGCACCTGGGAGCCCTTCGGCTTCTCAAACAGCAGTGCCGGCCCGCCCGTCTTGACGCTACGGTCGGCAAATTCAGTGATTTCGAGATGGGGGTCCACCTCAAACGGGATGCGCTTCAACTCGCCAGCTTTTTCGAGCGCGCGCACAAACTCTCGCAGGTCCTGATAGGGCATGAATCTTCCATTATGGGCCTCTACATCATCGCTGACAACCGGAAGCGCTTATCGGAGCACCAGCAATCTCGCAATGCAGTCATGGAAATATTCGCACAAGGATGTCTTGATCGATTCGGTTACATCCACACCAATCGATGAATCAAAGGATGCACTTTCCGATGCTTCTGATGTGTTCTCATTTCCCCATTGACATTCCAAGTACTCAGGCGTATTCTGACTGCGTCGATGTTTGGTAACTCGTTCACAACATGAAAGGACACCTATGTTTCGACTGAGACGACTTCTTGTTCTCGTGGGAACTATGTTTTTGCTGTCGCCGACCGCAGCGCCGCTAGGATCGGATTGTGCAAAGTATAATGCGGCTGGCACGCTACAGGGCTGGGGCACGCGATTCAGCTACTCCTGCTGGTACAACTACACGTGTTATTGGACTCAATGCACTGGCATCTGTGGTGGGCCATGCCCCAATTGCTGTACCCCCGATGCGGACCCATATGTGGATAGCTGCTACAGTCACTCGACTTGTTGCGGATGCATCTAGCCAAGGAGATTGGAGGGAAACGATATGAATCCATCGATTCGGAAACGCCTGCTTTTGGCAGGCGGCGTTGTTCTAATCGGGTTGTTTGCACTTAGGGCGGCGCAAAACGGTGCCGGTTCCGTTGACCCGATACCACCGGTCACCATCGTTCTGGAAGAACGTCAATTCAATCCAGCCATTCCGCCGCCAATTGGGCCGAACCGCGTCTCGTTTCACCGCACGGTCGCGCATCGTGGCGACGGAGCAAAGGCGCAGTTCACGGATGAAGACGGCATTGCGGGGTACAAGACGTTGGAAGTATCCCTTCCAGGACGCATCCTGATCCAGGCGTTTCCCGAAATTGAAGCCTTTACCGCCGTCAAGCTTCCGCCGAAACCGGAACAAGAAGCCGCGTCACGTTTGCTCCCTTCGAGTGACTGCGCGGTACGGGCGGATGGAATGATGCCGAGAGGGGCGGCTCAGCCGGGCGAGGTAATTCTTGGATACAGGACTGCCCGGTTTGTGCAGGATAGCCCATCACGAAGATCAACAGTCTGGTTGTCGCCAGATCTTGGCTGTGTGGAAGTCCGGACGCTAATGGAGTTTAAAGACAAGGCGGGCAACATAACTGATTGGAGCGATCAGGTGGTAACTTCCATTACCAAATCAGTGGACCCATTGATGTTCTCGATACCCAAGAGCTATGAATTGATTGATCCTGAAGAATTATTCAGGCGATCAATCATTCACAAGAAGGGCGTCTCTCCAGACGAGCCATTCATGGGTACGCTGAAGTCTGCCGCCGACAGATTCGCACGCTACCGGTTCGACCCGCGAGAGCCATAAATGAGAAGACTTGCCAATCAGCCATGAGCACACGTACTGTCCTGTTGGCAATCGTCAGCTCTTCTTCCTTAGCCCTTAGCGCTTGTCGATCTACTGTTAGTGTCAATGAGACCGCGTCAATGGTAGTACGCCAATACCTTGAGGCGGACGTGCGCGGCGACTGGCGCGGGATGACGGGTCTAAAATGGGAGCCGTCGCCACAATCGGAATCTGCGCGTCGATTGCGGGACGCACGCCGCACCCAGTCGCCGCCCCCGACAGCCCAAACGGCACTTCAAGCGGGCGGATATCAGTTGTTGCGTGTGTTTGATGAGCGGCAAGAGGCAGACCCCAATGTACGCAGCGTGGCCTATGAAGTGGCCACGGCCACCGGACGAATACTCAAGCAGCGTCATTTCGTCCGCCTGATGGGAGGCCGCTGGCGAGTGATCGAGAGTGCCAGGATGGATGAGTATCTGCAGCCCGCCAGCGAGATTGGCGTGCCGATCCCCGCCCCTTGAACCGGCCCGTCACGGTGGGCCTGATGGGTATCATCATTGGTAGAGATGGCTCAACGAACTGCATTCGTCACCGGCGCCAGTCGCGGCATTGGCCGCGCTTGTGCTCTTCAATTAGCTGCCACTGGGTATCGCGTCGCACTAGGCGCGCGCAACCGGGAACTGCTCGACAAGGTAGCGGAGGAGATCCGGGACGCGGGCGGAGAGGCGTTTGCCGTGATGATCGATTTGGGCTCGCAGGAGTCGATCAAGGAAGCGATGGCGAGGGTGGCGAAGGAGTTCGGCGTGATCACCGTGCTGGTGAACAATGCCGGCATCACGCGCGATGGCCTCTCGATGCGCATGAAGCGT
>JBIKMK010000530.1:0-3748 GCA_044359315.1 Bryobacteraceae bacterium
TCTGCCACTCTCGGGGCGGCCATCGCTTTCCTCGCCGTTATGGCTCGGCGTCGACGGCCGTAAACCTCGCCAGCGACTTTGGCTTAACGCACGCTCTGGATCTGAACAAACTCGCGCGCCGGAAATCGATCAGTGCGGTCTGGCGGACGCAGGACACGGTGCAGGGCGGGGCACATCCCTTTTGTGTCCAGTACTCGCGGGCCAACTTCCCCAAGTTGCCCTAACGCTTGGTGGCGTTGGCCGTCCCAGGACCCGGGGCACCCGGCAGCTTCTGATAGTCCGGGAATGCCGGGCGCGGGGGCTTAGTGGCCGGCCGTTTGGCCAGTTCCGCCATCACCAACTCCACCGCCTTTTCCAGTTGCGGGTCCTTGCCTTGGCGGACTAGCTCGGGTTCGTTCTCCACTTCCACATCCGGCTCAACGCCGACGTTCTCGGCGATCCACTTGGAACTCGCCGGGTCCCACACGGCGGAACTCGGCGCGCTGACGATGCCGCCGTCCATCAGCTGCGGCGCGGCGGCGCGGCCGATCAAGCCGCCCCAGGTCCGCTTGCCCACCAGTTGCCCCGCGCCCGCGCGGCGGAAGTACCAGGGCATCGCGTCACCGCCGGACCCGGCCCATTCATTGATGATCATCACCTTGGGCCCATAGATCGCCCCTTGCGGTTGGAGCTCGTCATCGCCGTCACGAGTGGCCACGCGGCTCAACGGTTTGCGATTCAGCATCTCCACGATGTCGGTGGCCAGTTGGCCGCCGCCGTTGAAGCGCTCGTCCACAATCGCGGCTTCCTTGCCCACCTGGGCGTAGAAGTAGCGGTTGAAGCTGGTCAAGCCGCCAAAGGAGGTGTCCGGCATGTAGATGTAGGCCACGCGACCGTTGGTCAGCTGATCCACCTTGCGGCGGTTGCCTTCGATCCAAGCGAGGTTGCGCAAGCCCATCTCGGTTGGCACCGGCACAACGGTTACTTCGCGGGAGCCATCGCCATTGGCATTCGGGCCTACCTTGAGACGGACCTGCTTGCCGGACTTGCCTTCAAAGTAGCTATAGACATTCTCCTGCGGCGTGACATCGCGGCCATTCACCGCGAGCAAGTAGTCGCCGACCGCGACATTGACACCCGGCTGCGTCAGCGGCGCGGTGAGGCTGGGGTTCCAGTTTTCGCCATTGAAGATGCGGGCAAAGCGGTAGCGGCCGTTGGCCACTTCGTAGTCCGCGCCGAGTAGACCGGTCTGCACCGTCTTGACGTCGGGCTGCTCGCCGCCCGCCACAAACAGGTGGCCCGCCGTCACTTCGCCCATCATGTCCTGCAACAGATACGTCAGTTCGCGCCGGGAGCCGATGCTGCCCAGGTACTTGCCGTACTTGGCCTGAAAATCCGCCACGTTGACGCCGTGTAGCTTGGCGTCATAGAACATCTCTCGCTGTACGCGCCACGCTTCCCGGTAGATCTGATTCCACTCCTGCCGGGGACTGATCTTCACTTCCAGATCAGCCGTCTTCAGCGCCTGTGCTCCACCCGGTCCACCCGGACCCGCGGGCGGCGCGGGAGGAGCGTTGCGCGGGGCCAGAGGACGCAACGTGCCAATGAACCAACCGGGACCCTGCCGGTAGAGAGCCTTCTCACCGTTGTGCGCCAACCGGAACTGGCTGACGCCGCCAAAGGCCACATCGGCGCGCCGTTCCTTTAAGTCGAACCGGTGCACGGTGGTGCCCGGCGGCATTCCTGGGGCCGGAGCACTCGCTTCCAGCGCCAGCAGCGTGCCGGCCTTGCCGGGCTGCAAGTCCACATAGCGTCGCGGCGGCATGGGCAACACCAGCACGCGCTGCAGGATGTTCTCGAAATCGATCTTTACTTCCGCCACTTTCGCCGCGGGCTTGGCCGCGCCGGGCTTGGGCGGTTCCGTCTTGACGCCCTCCGGTTTCGGAGCGTCGGCAGGTTTCTCGTCCGCCACCTTCTCTTCATCGCTTTCCGGACCAAAGGGCGACGGATCGTTCTTGCTGAGCACCACCAGGTAAATGCTGCGCGATGTGGGCCGCTGCGAAGAGGATAAGTCGGGCTGGATCGTTGGACCCGCGTCGGTGGACGCGGTGAAGTACAGGTACTTGCCGTCGCGATCCCAGGCGGGCATGCGGGCGTCGCTCATGCCGTCGGTCACCTGCGTCGCCTTGGCATCGGCCAGCGAATAGACATGGACTGCACCCAGATAGTTGGCCAGTGTTTTCGAGTAGGCCAGCCACTTGGAATCCGGCGACCACTGGGGCACCAGATTGCCCGTGCGTCCCCACAGACGTTCCTTATCTACTTTGGTGACCTTGCTGGACTCCACGTCCACCCACCACAGCGTCAGGTGGGCATCCACCACCGCAATCTTCTTGCTGTCGGGCGACCAGCGCAAGGCGTAGTAGAAGGAGGGCTTTTCCTCCAGCCGGATCTTCTTCGGTTCCGCCTTGCCATCCTGGGGCGCGATGAACAGCTCATACTCGCCCGAAGCATCGGAGAAGTAGGCAATGTTCTTGCCGTCGGGCGACCATTCCGGGTCGCGCTCCATCACGCCGGTGGTGTTGGTCAGGTTGCGGGCGTCGCCTTTGTCGGCGGGCACGGTCATGATCTCGCCGCGCGCCTCAAACACGGCGCGGGCACCGGACGGCGAAATCGCGCCATTGCTCAACCGGCTACCAACCGGGATAAACCGCTCCCGCACTTCAGCCAGATCGCCCGATACCGTCACGTTCAGCGGCGTCAGCTTGGAGGTCCTCCAGTCATAAAGGTGCAGCGCGCCAAACTGCTCGATGACCAGCGCATCGGGGCCGGCGGAGGCGGACTTGAAGTCCATGCCTTTGTTCTCGACCGCACGCGCCACCTTCTTTGATCCCAGGTCGTAGCTATAGAGCGACACCTTGCCTTCGCGATCCGAAAGGAACCAGACCTTGCCGCCGGCCCACATCGGGCAATAGTCGTTGGAATTGTCGCGCGGCACTTTCTCCACTTTCGATGTGGCCAAGTCGGCAATCCAGACCGGTGTCGTCATGCCGCCGCGGTAGCGCTTCCAGGCATCAAACGCGCGGCCCATCGGTACGTACGCCATCCGCTTGCCATCGGGGGCGAACGCCGCCTCATAGCCCACCGGAACCGGCAACTTCTCTTCCGGCCCACCGTCTACCGGCACGGAGTACAGCTCCTGGTAGCGTGGCGAGACGGAGGCGCGGTTGGAGGAGAACAGAACGCGCTTGTTGTCCGGTGTCCAGCCCGCCACCACATCAGCCCCCGGGTGCCAGGTGAGGCGCTTGGGCACGCCGCCGCTGGCGGGGACCACAAACACATCCACGCTGCCGTCATAGCGGCCCGTAAAGGCGACGGTGGTGCCGTCGGGCGAGAACATCGGGTTGGTTTCGGCCCCAGGCCCGGTGGTCAGCCGCGTCGCGGCGCCTCCCGTGCGGGCCGCGATCCACAGATCATTGGCGTACTCAAACACCACGTGCGTCTTGTTGATGGTGGGGTTGCGATACAGCGCGGGGCCGTCGCTTTCAGCCGCCAGAAGGCAGCCTCCGGCAAGGGCCAGGATGGTGAATGAACGCAGGCTAGACATATCTCTTGAGAGCATAACGCCCTGGGAGCCAAAAGGTTCGCGCCAGCCCCCCAAATTTCCGCAATCCGGACCGGAATTATGAGAGATCCATCCAGCGCTGGTAAACTCCCTGCGAGCAATGACATCTCTTGACCCATCTCCGATTCTGCAAACGGCCCTCGC
>JBIKMK010000191.1:0-7051 GCA_044359315.1 Bryobacteraceae bacterium
GGGGAAGAAGAACGCCTTCGAGGTGGGCCACATGTCTAGGATCCGGCCGGTATCGTTGACGAAGGCGCTGAACTCTTCGCCGATCGGGAACTGGCGGGCGTACTCGATGGCGGGGGCGGAAACTTCAGCGAAACTCTTGGTGCCGTACTCCGCCAGCGCGAGCAGCAGACCATCGACGACGCCCGGCAAAATCGCCGCCTCAATGCCAATGGACGGCAGACGTCCGGCGCTGCGCGGGTCCTCCCAGGCGCGCACGGGGCGCTTGCGGTAGTAGTCCGCCGTGGCCAGCTTGGGAGCCGTGCCGACGCCGCTGATGATGATCGGGGGCTTGCCGGCCATCTTGATGATGAGCGGCATTTCACCACCCAGGCCAAAGCGCGCCTGCTCCGTGACGGCGGCCGCCAGTACGCTGGCCACCCCGGCGTCGACGGCATTGCCGCCCGCCATCAGCATCCGGTAGCCAGCTTCGACTTCAAAGTTGTTGGCCGCGCCCACCATCTCGCGCGTGCCGCGCACAGCCGGAAACATCGTGTATTGCGCGAGCACCGCGGCGGCCGAAGCCAGCGTCAACAGAGCCAGACGGAAGGTCATGCGTTTGATTATCGCGCCAATGCGCGGTACTTGCGCAGCAGTTCATAGAGCACTACGCCCCCGGCGGTGGCCACGTTGAGTGAATGCTTCACGCCCAACATGGGGATGCGGATATGCACGTCGCACGCTTCCCGTAGCTCCGGGCTTAAGCCATCCACTTCGTGGCCGAACAGCAGGCAGACCGGGAAGGCTGGCTGCCAGTCGAACAAATCTACTGATCGGGTGGAGGTCTCGATGGCGGCGATCTGGTGGCCGCTCTGGCGCAGTTGCTCTACCAGCGCCACCGGGTCGGCGGCTTCGGCCCACGGCACCGTCTCTTCCGCTCCGAGGGCGGTTTTCGAGATCTGGTTCTTGGGTGGCCGGGCGGTGATGCCGGTGAGGAACAGCCGTTCCACGCCCGCTCCGTCAGCGGTGCGGAAGAACGACCCGACGTTGTACATGCTGCGGACGTTGTCCAGCAGAACGCTCACCGGGACGCGGCGCAGTTCGGAGTAGGGCTCACCGGCGGCGGTGACACGGAAGGGGACGCGATCGCTCATGTAGATACTGTGTTTAGCCGGTGCAATAGAGTGAGAAGTTGGTGATCGATTCGAAGCCCATGCGCCGGTAGAGCGGTAGCGCCATCACCGACGATTGGAGCACCAGCGGCATGGCCCCGCAGTCGGCAAATACATCATCCACTGCCTGCCGCATCAAGGCCTCCGCATAGCCGCGGCGCATGGCGTCCGGCAACGTGGCGACGGCATAGATGCCCAGCACGCCCCCGGCCACCACCGTGGCTCCCGCGGTGACGTCCCGGCCGTCAATGGTGCCGACAAAGCCACGAAAGGCCCCGTGCCAGAAATGCGGGCGGCTGTACATGGAGGTTAACTGATGGGCCGACCCTTCAAACCCCACCGACATCAGGTGACAGAAGCTGAGGCGCGTGGCGTCGTCCGCTACACGGCGGACCTGAAGCGGCGGCAACACGCGCTTCGGCGGTGCCAGTTGGTCCGCCACCATACCCGGCGCCGTACTGGCGCGCCGCAAACGGTAACGGCCAAAGATGTTTGAGATCTGCCGCCGCAGCACCGGGTCAAAGAAGCCTTCGCCCACCCAGTACGACCAAGCGCCACTGGAACCGAAGTGCTGCTTGGCGGTGGCGATGGACTGGTGCAGCTGCGCTTCTTCGTCCACCGGTTCCCGCAGGATCACCGAGTTGAACGCGGCCAAGTGCTGGCCCACATCCACCAGCGTGGCATGCGGAATCTGTTGGACCTGCGAGCCGGGCTCCGCGTCCGC
This sequence comes from Bryobacteraceae bacterium, assembly GCA_044359315.1. GTDB lineage: Bacteria > Acidobacteriota > Terriglobia > Bryobacterales > Bryobacteraceae > JAPKYZ01. The sequence goes on from JBIKMK010000191.1 coordinate 1,873, forward strand.
AAAGCTGCGCATGGTGTGGGCGAGGTTGGCCGCCATGGGGCCAATCCACTGCTGGATAAGCGTGGAGTCCATCACATCAGGCTCATCGGGTCGACATCGATCACCAGTGCCGTGGCGGGCCACTTCTGCTCAATGGCATACTGCCGCAAGCGGTGCAGCGTGGCGGCCAGCGCGGGGCGGCTGGCGGACTTCAGCAGCAGTTGATAGCGATACTCGCGCTTCAGCTTGGGCACGGCGGCTTCGCTGGGACCCAGGATCTTGATGCCTTCCGGGGGCGGCGTCAGCTGTTGGGCCAGGTCGCCGCTCATGCGCTGGGCGGCTTCCTGCTCTTCTGACCGCACAACCAGGTTCGCCAGCGCGGCAAACGGTGGATAGCGCATCGCGCGGCGGAACTGGATCTCCTTCTCGTAGAACAGCCGGTAGTCCTGCACGGCGGCAAAGCGGACCGCGTAGTGGTCCGGGTTGATGGTCTGGATCAGTACCTGGCCGGCGATCTGTCCGCGTCCGGCGCGTCCGGCGGCTTGGGTCAACAACTGAAACGTGCGTTCGGCGGCGCGGAAATCAGGCATGCCTAGGCCGATGTCGGCGTTGATGATGCCCGCGAAGGTGACGTTGGGGATGTCGTGCCCTTTGGCGATCATTTGCGTGCCCACCAGGATGTCAAACTCACCCGCGCGGAAGTTGTTGAGGATCGACTCATACTGATGTTTGCCCGTGATCGTATCGCGGTCCATGCGCGCGATGCGAGCGGTGGGGAACTCGCGGTGCAACTCCTCTTCCACCTTCTCTGAACCGGTGCCCAGAAACTGCAAGTACTCGCTGTCGCACTTGGGGCACTTGTCCGGCACCTTCTCGGCGTAGTTGCAAAAGTGGCACAGCAGCCGGTGGTCCCGCCGGTGATACGTAAGCGTGATGGAGCAGTTGGCGCACATGATGCGTTCACCACAAGCGCGGCAGGTGACGAAGCTCGAAAACCCGCGCCGGTTCAGCAACAGCATCACTTGCTCACGATTGGCCAGCCGCTCCCGGATCGCGTCCAGCATGCGTCGGGAGAAGGTCTGCTGCTTGCGCGTCTCCAGAAACTCCTGCCGCATGTCGATCAGCTCCACTTCGGGCATCGGGCGATTCTCGATGCGCTCGGGCAACTCGAGCAGGGCGTACTTGCCGCGCTCGACGTTGTAGCGCGACTCCAAGCTGGGTGTGGCGGAGCCCAGCACTACGGTGGCGCCCATCATGCGCCCACGCACGATCGCGACATCCCGGCCGTGATAGCGGGGGTTCTCTTCCTGCTTGTAGCTGTTGTCGTGTTCTTCATCGACGATGATCAGGCCCAGGTCACGGAGCGGCGCAAAGACCGCAGAGCGTGTGCCGACGGCTACCGTCACCTCACCGGAATGGATCTTGCGCCACTGGGCGGCGCGTTCTGTGTCATTGAAGGCCGAATGCAAAATTGCCGCGCGGCTGCCGAAGCGGGCAAAGAACTGTGCGGCTACTTGCGGCGTCAACGCAATCTCCGGCACCAGCAGCAGAGCGCTGCGGCCTTGCGCCAGCACCAGGTCCATGCTGCGCAGGTAGACCTCCGTCTTGCCGGAACCAGTCACGCCCTGCAACAGGAAAGGCTGAAATGTTTTGTCCGCCAGGGCTTGCGCAATGGTGTCCAGCGCGGCCTGCTGGTGCGGGTTCAGGGGATGATCGACGCGGGCGGATTGAGAACTCAGCGCGGGAGCGATCAGTTCAATGCGGATCAGGTTCTTGCGGGCCAACGCTCGGGCCGCCGTCGCGCCACCCGCCAACATGGTTTCCAGTTGGTCCAGCCGGTGGGTGCCGGGGTGCAGTTCGAGAAACGCCAGCAGCTCGCGCTCCTTCTTGGGGAGTTTGCCGCCATCGCCGCGCGAAAGAAACTCGGCTTCCAAGCGGTCCGAGGGAGAGCGGAGCGGATCACGCGCGGCCGCCTCGTCTTCCAGGATGAGGAAACCCTTCTTCAAGAGGCTCTTCAACGCATTCGCCGCTTTGGGCACCTTCTGGGCCAGCGTCGCCTCCGACAACGGCCGCTGGTCCAACAGACGCAGAATCTCCACCGTCGCGTCCTCGGCATTGGCACTGCCCAACGTCAACTGCCGCGCCACGTCGCGGCCCGCATCGGTGAGCGTGTAAGTGCGCCGACGGCCCACTTCTCCACCCAATGGGGCCATGGTACGGAGCACTTCACCGGTCGGCGCGCAATAGTAGGCCGCGATCCACCGGGCGAGTTCGATCAAGTGGGCATTGAACACCGGCTGTTCGTCCACCAGCCGCTCCACCGGCTTGAGACGGAGCTGGGTGTCGGTGTCGTGCAGTTTCAGGATCACCCCCGTCAGCTTGCGAGCGCCAAACGGCACGGTCACGCGTGAGCCGACTTGGACCCGGTGGCGCAGTGTTTCCGGCAACAGGTAGCTAAACGTGCGGTCCAGCGGAACCGGGAGGCTGACGTCAGCAATGCGCGGAAGTGAGGTGGGGTCCGTCAAGAAAATTGGATCGGGCCAGCAGGCTTGCCCGGCGATTCTTCCATGATCCCAACTTTGCGGGCGGAGAAAAGATCGGCGACGATGGTGTGATTCGGGTCGCGCGGCGCATATAATGACGGCTTGGCTCGCGGCTGGGAATCGAAAGACGTCGAATCGCAAATGGAGGAGCGGCGTGAGCGCTCCGCCGACGCCCTTGCTTTGTCTCCCGCCGAGCTAGACCGCCAAAAGCGCCGCGAAAGCCTGCTGCTGACGCGCGTCCGCGTGTTGCGTGACTTGCAGCAAGCGTGCAACCCACGGCACCGGGGGATTCTCGAAGCCTCTCTGGCCCACCTGGACGCCCAAATTGCAGAACTGGATGTCCCACCGGCATGATCTTATTGCAGGCCCGTGGGATCACCAAAAGCTTTGGCGCGGTGCGGGCCCTGCGCGGCGTGGACTTTGCGGCCACTGCGGGCGAAGTGCATGCCCTGGTGGGTGAGAACGGGGCGGGAAAGTCGACCCTGATCAAGGTGCTGACCGGCGCGCTGGCAGCCGATTCGGGCACCGTTGAGCGGGCCGGGGCTGTCGCCGCTGTCTATCAGCAGCCGTCGCTGTTTGGTGAACTCTCGGTCACCGAAAACCTGTCGCTGGCCGTCGAGCGCGGGCGCGTCAAGGGGCTGATCAACTGGCGGGCACGCGAGGCGCGAGCCAAGGAGTTGCTGTCGCTCGCTGGGGCGGAGATTGATCCGCGGCGGCTGGCCGCTACGCTCTCGCTGCCGGAGCAGCAGTTGGTGGAGATCGCCAAAGCGTTGGGCACGGACGCGCGGACGTTGATTTTTGACGAGCCCACGGCCTCACTCTCGCAACACGACGCGGCGCGGCTGTTCCGCATCATCGCGGACCTGAAGGCTCGCGGGACGGGCATCGTCTACATCTCCCATCGTCTGGAAGAGATCTTTGAGATCGCTGATCGCGTGACCGTGTTGCGCGATGGCGAATCGGTGGCGGAGCGGCCCATGGCCGCTGTGACACGGACAGATTTGGTGACGCTGATGGCTGGACGCGAGGTATCGGCAACCACGCCACCATCTGGCAAAGCGCCGGGCGAAGTGGTGCTGGAAGCGCGGGGCCTGAAGGTCCGGGCGGGAGAGATTGTCGGGTTGGCCGGCTTGGTGGGCGCGGGCCGCACCGAACTTGCGCTGGAGCTGTTTGAGCGTGGTGAAGCCGCGCTGGTGCCGGAGGACCGGCGGCAGCATGGCGTGATTGGCGCGATGACCGTGGCCGAGAATGTGACGCTGGCCTCGCTCAGTTCCTTGATGCTGGATTTTCCGGCCGAACAAAAGTCGGCGCTCGACTATCAGGCTCGGTTGGGTATCAAGACCGCCAGCGTGAATTCCCTGGTGGACCATCTGTCGGGTGGCAATCAACAGAAGGTAGCCTTGGCTCGCTGGCTGGCGACATCGCCGCGGGCGCTGGTGCTGGATGAGCCGACCCAGGGCGTGGACGTGGGGGCCAAGGCTGAGATCCACCGCGTGATCCGGGAACTGGCGGGGCAGGGAATGGCGATCCTCGTGATCTCTTCGGAATTGCCGGAAGTTCTCGCGTTGAGTGACCGCATCGCCGTGATGCGCCGGGGCGAAATCGTGGCCATTCGCGAACGTGGCCAAGCGGATCAGCACCAGTTGCTGGACTTGATGCTGGGGGAGGCCCGATGAAGGCGGCGGGATGGGCGGTGCTGGCCCTGGCGGCCGTGCTGGCTTTGGGCGCACCAGGATTCTTTACGGCGGCTAATCTACGGGACCTGGCGTTGAACAACGTCGCCACGCTGATCACGGCGGCGGGTTTGCTGCTGGTGATCCTGCTGGGTGAGATTGATATCTCGGTGGGCTCACAGTTTGCCGTGTGCGGCCTGGTGATCGGTGTGGCACCGTGGGCCGCTCCCGTGGCGGGAATGGCGCTGGGGCTGGCTAACGGGGCGCTGTGCGGCGGTCTGCGGTTGCCCTCCATTGTTGTCTCGCTGGCGGCGATGGTCGCTCTGCGGGATGCCATCCGCTGGACCACCCAGGGTGCCTGGATTACGCTGCCGGCCGGGTTCCAATGGGCGGGCTTAGGGCAGGACGCGGGGCAGTGGCTGGTTTTGGGGATCGCGGTGCTGATCGTCGCCCTGCTGGGCTGGGCGCTGGCCAATGTCGGGCTGTTGCGGAACGTCTACGCAGTGGGCGCCAACGCTGAAGCGGCCCATCTGGCGGGGTTGCCGGTGGCCGCCGTGCGGATCGGCACGTTTGCGGCGTTGGGCGCGATGGTGGGTATGGCGGCGTTGCTGAACGCTCTGCGCTTCAACGAAGTGCAGCCTAGCGCGGGCACGGGCCTGGAGTTGAAGGCCATCGCGGCGGTCGTCGTCGGTGGAGCGTCCATCCGTGGAGGCCGGGGCACCATGGCGGGCACGGTCACCGGAGTCGTCCTGCTCGGCATGATCGGGGCGGCCCTGACGTTTCTGGGTGTCAGCGCCTATTGGGAGAAGGCGATCCAGGGCGCCATCATTCTGGCCGCCGTGCTGCTGGACCTTTGGGGAGGCCGCGATGCCCGCTAACGCGCGTTGGGTGCTGGCTGGATTGATCGCCGCCGAACTGGCGGTGTTTGGGCTGATCGCAGACAACTTCTTTTCGGTGGCCAACGCCGTCGAGATGCTCCGGCTG
>JBIKMK010000260.1:0-5950 GCA_044359315.1 Bryobacteraceae bacterium
TGCGTCATTACGACCGGCGGCATCGATCTCTCCGCCGGATCGTTGATGGGGCTGACGGCGGTGGGCCTGGGATTACTGGTGGAAGATGCCCACTGGCCGCTGCTGCTGGCTGTCCCGGCGGCGCTGTTGTTCGGTGCGGTGGCTGGGGGCCTGAATGCGTTCTGCATCGTGCGTCTGCGCGCGCTGCCGTTGATTGTCACCTTGGGGACCTATTCGCTCTACCGGGGCTTGGCCGAGGGCGTCACCAATGGAGCGCGGAGCTTCAGCCAGTTCGGAGAAGGCTTCCGGCAGTTCGGCCAAGGCGGGCAGGCCTGGGTGTTGCTGGGGGCGGCGATTTTGTTCTGGCTGCTGCTCGATCGGACTTCGATCGGCCGGGCGTGGTCCGCGATCGGATTCTCGCCCGAAGGCGCGCGCTATGCCCGCATTCCCGTGGCTCGGCGGCTGGCGCTGGTGTACGTGTTGTCGGGAGTGATGGCCGCGCTGGCGGGTGTGATCTATGTGGCCCGTGTCGGGCAAGCCAAGTCCGATGCCGGCTCCGGGTATGAGCTTTCGGCGATCACCGCCGTGGTGCTGGGCGGCACGTCCATCTTTGGCGGACGCGGCTCTATTGCGGGCACGTTGCTGGGACTGGTGGCAATTGTCGTGCTCCAGACCGGGCTGCGGCTTGCTGCTCTGCCGGCGGAGTTTGCGGGCATCGCCACGGGCTTGCTGCTGATCCTGACCATTGCGCTGGCGGCTGGCCGCTCCTGGAAGACGTGGGTGGCGGTGGGCGGTGTGGCGGTGGCGTTGGGTGGCTGGGTGATCGTCCGCCCGCAACCGGTGGCGCGTAAGTTCACCGTCGCCATGATGCCCAAAGCGAAAGGCGACCCCTACTTCATCAGTTGCCGCAAAGGGGCGGAGGAAGCGGCGAAGGAACTGGGTGTGGAACTGCTCTGGGATGGCCCCACGGACCTGGACCCGGCCCGGCAAAGCGAGATTGCGGAAAGCTGGATCACCCGGGGCGTGGACGCGATCGCCGTTTCGGTGCTGAATCGGGAGTCGATCTCGCCGGTGCTCGAAAAGGCGCGCGCCCGTGGCATCAAGGTGGTCACCTTTGACGCCGACGCCAAGCCCGCGGCTCGCGACTTCTTTGTCAATCAAGCCACTCCGCAATCGATCGGCGAAACGCTGACCGATGAGGCCGCGCGGCTGCTGGGCGGGAAGGGCGATTTCGCCGTGGTGACGGGCGCGCTGTCGGCCGCCAATCAGAATGAGTGGATTGTCTGGATCAAGCGGCGGCTGGAGAAGTATCCGGGCTTGCGTCTGGTCAAGATCGTCCCCAGCGATGACGACCGGGATCGCGCCTTTGCTGAGACGCAGACGCTGATCAAGGCCGAGCCCACCGTCAAGCTGTTCATGGGCATTTCTGCTCCGGCCGTACCGGGTGCGGGCGAGGCCGTGAAGCAGTCCGGGCGCAAGGATCTGTTTGTGATTGGCTTGTCGCTGCCCAACTTGAACAAGCCCTACGTGCGGTCCGGCGCGGTGCAAAGCGTCGTGCTGTGGAACACGGGGGACCTGGGCTATCTCACCGTATGGTCAGCCGTGAAAGGCCAACCCGGCGCGTCCAGCATCAATGCCGGGCGGCTGGGGGTGAAGGTGATTGCGGGCACGGAAGTGATCCTGGGCACGCCGTTCATCTTCAACAAAGGCAATATCGAGGGCTTCGATTTCTAGCGCCGCGCGACGACCGCTGCGGCCGTGATCTCGGCCACCGTGCGGGCTCCGCACTGCTTCATCACCAGCGTCAGTTCACCCCGCAGGATGTCGAGCACGCGCTCCACGCCAGGCTGTCCAAACGCGCCCAGTCCCCAGACGTAGGGCCGTCCAATGCAGACCGCACGAGCGCCCAGGGCCAGTGCCTTGAACACGTCGGTCCCACGGCGGATGCCGCCATCCAGCAGCACCGGGATGCGCTTGTTGACGGCGGCGGTGACCTCCGGCAGACATTCGATGGTGCCGCGATTGCTCTCTTCGGCGCGGCCGCCGTGGTTGGAAACGATCAAGCCATCCACGCCATACTTCACGCAGAGCGCGGCATCTTCGCCGGAGACGATGCCCTTCAGCACCACCTTCATTTTGGTCAAGTCCCGGAAGCGCTTCACCCATTCCCAGGTCATGGCCGGCGTGAAGAACGACGTGCCGGTCATGTCGATCGAGTCGAACATCGGCTTCCGCTTGAAGTACGTGGTCGCGGAGCCGTCATGGCACAGCGAGCATTGCCGTTTGTCCAGCCGCTTGAAGCGCTCCGCCGTTTCCGTGTTGCGGCCCGCCGGGAGGTCGGTGGTGACCACCAGTACACGCGATCCCGCCGCCTCGGCGCGTTTGACTAGCTTCTCAGTGACCGCCCAGCTGGTAGTGGGATAGAGCTGATACCAGACCGGCTGCCCCGCCGCGGCGGTCACCTCTTCAATGCTGGCCGTGGTGGCGGTGGAAAGGATCTGGAGCGTGCGCTTCGCTTTCCCGGCGCGCGCAACAGCGATCTCGCCCTCGGGATGAAATGCCCGCTGGCTGCCCACGGGAGACAGGACAATAGGCGTCTCCCAGCGGGTGCCAAACAGGTCGACACTCAAGTCCGTTTTCGAGACATCCACCATGCGGCGTGGGCGCAGTTGGAATTGTTGATAGCCGGTCCGGTTGGCCTGGAGGGTGGCATCATCATCGACGCCGGTGGCCAGATATCCAAAATGAGCGGGCGGCAACGCTTGCCGCGCAGCCGCCTCAAAATCGAGAACGCTCAAGGCGTCCTTGGGGTCCGCAATAATGCCCGAGGCGGAGCCGCCCCGGGCACTGGAAAACGACGCGACATCCTGCTGTGCGGCGAGCGTGGACGCCAGCAGAGGGCTGCCCGCCAGAAAGCGGGCAAACTCACGTCGGGATCGGTTTGACAAGGCCCGCTTACGCCTTCTTCAGTTTGGTGACGCGGCCCACTTCCACCCACTCGGCGACGAAGATGTTGCCGGAATGGTCAAAGCAAGCGCCGTGCGGGCAAACGAACTTGCCCGGCGTAAACGCGTCGCGCGTCTTCTTGCGGGTTTCGTAATGGGTGCCGGAGGTGTCCTCACCCAGGTGGGCGATCAGCTTGTCTTCCTTGTCGAGCAACGTGACGCGAGCATCCAGGTCGGGGATCAGCACGACGCCCTTCTGCTCCTGGAAGTGGCAGGGCTTCTTCACATTGCCAGCAAAGCTCAGGTGCTGGCCGTCCATGGTCAGATACTGCAGGCGGTTGTTGCCGCGGTCCGCAACGAGAACCTTTTCCTTACCGCTGCGCGCATCGATGATGATGCCGTGCGGGTTGCTCAACTGGCCGGGCTCCTTGCCGGGCGTGGTGAGGGTCTTCTTGTACTTGGCGTCCTTGTCGTACAGGTTGATGTAGTAGGAACCGTAGCCGTCGGCCACGTAGACATCGCCATTGGCCGCCACGGCCACGTTGGTGGGGGAGTACTTCTTGCGCTTGCCGTCAGCGCCGGGCTGGTAGGGCTCCGCCATGGTGGGGTAGTCGATGGTCCAGACGATATCGCCCTTCAGGTTGGTCTTCACCACCAGTGCGCGCTTGGTGTCGCAATGGTAGAGGAACTCTTCCTTGCCTTCCTTGCGGATGTGCAGACCGTGAGCTCCGCCCTTGTACTCGCCGCCCCAGCTCTTGACGAACCGGCCCTTGGGGTCGAACACGACGACCGCGTCATTCGACGTGCTGGCCGCGTTCACGGTGTGCTGCACGTAGATGAAGCCGTTCGAATCTTCGATCACCGAATGGGTGTTGCCATAGGCGATCGCCGTGGGCACTTCGCCCCAGTCATGGATCACCTCATAGGTGTAGTTGCCGGTGCCGACAACGGGCAGCTTGGAGCCGGACTTGTTCTGGGCACCCAGAATGAGTGGGGCTGCCAGGCCGGTCGAAAGAGCGAAAGCGCGGCGCGAAATCGTGCCTGCGGTGGCCTTAGGCCGTGAGGGGGTCTGCATAACTGTGACTTCCTTTCCTTGTGCAGTCTATCACCGAGTTGGCGATTCCGTCCGGCGGAAACTTCAGCGATGCGGGGTGGCACGGTAAGGTGAGTAGACGCATGAGTTTTCTCTCCGCCATCGTGGTGGTGCTGATGCACCAGACACCAGACCGCGCACCCGCCGTTCCCAAAGCCACCACGGAAGCCGCCAAGCCCGCATCGGTGCCGCCCAAGTGGCGTTTGTTTGGTGAGACCCGGGCGTGGGCGGAGAATCGTGGTGGCGTCGTGTTTGGGCGCGAACGCGACATCAGCACGGTACTGCTGCGGCAACGGCTGGGGATCGAGCTGCGTCCCACGCGATGGCTGAAGATCCTCGCCATGGGGCAGGATACGCGGGCCCCAAACTATCAGCGCACCCGGCCCGGCACCGCGCAGGACCCGGCTGATCTGCATGAGGCCTTTGTCGAGATCAACCCTGATGCGAAGCGTGGTTGGGGCGCGCTCGCGGGGCGGAAGCGCTTTACTCTGGGCGATCAGCATGTGATTGGTGTGCCCGAATGGGCCAATTCCGGCCGCACCTATGATGTGGCGCAACTAGACTACCGGCGGACCAAGATGCGTCTGCGGCTGATGTTCGTCTCGGCCGTCAAGTTTCAGCCGGAGCGCTTCAACGTGCCGGGCCTGGGCGATCGGCTGTGGGGTGTCTACTATGAACTACCGAAGGCCATTCCGCGCGGTGTGCTGGATGTCTATGTCTTGCGTCATGACCAGAACATCCCCGGTGGATTTCGCGGCCCCGGGCGGCTGGGATCCACCAACTTCGGCACGCGCGTGCAGGTGCCGGTCAACAAAGTCTGGCGCCTCAGCACGGAGACCATGGGCCAAACCGGAGTGCGCGGCCTGGGTGCGCAACGGGCGATGGGAACCATTTCCAGCGTCAGCCGCCGGTTCAGCTGGCATGAATCGGTGGCATCGGTGGAATACAAGTACGCCAGCCCGGATTTCGACCAGATGTATCCGGCGCACCACAACCGTTTGGGCCACGCCGACCTGATCTTTCTGCGCAACGTCCACAGTATCCAGCCGCTCTGGAAATTGGCGCTGGGACGGCACACAAAGCTGAATGTGATGTACACCGCCAATTGGCTGGTGGATGCCACTCAACCGCTCTATGGCTTCACCGGGACTGCGATTGGCCGTGATGTGCGTGGGCAGTCAGGCCGGTTTACCGGGCAGGAGTATGCTGCCTACTCGACGCACTCCCTGGGGCACTGGCAGCTGGGGGCGGGGTACGCCTACTGGCACGCTGGCGAGTTTGTCCGCAAACAGACTCCCGGTGCCAGCCCGCATTACGTCTACTTGCACACGGCTTACACGTTCTAGGCCCGGCTGGGCCCAGGCGTGGCGCTGGAGTTGACTCGGGTTGGGTTAGACGCGCTCGGCCGCTTGCGGGACGGGCCGGGTGGCCTGGACTGGTGCCGCGGCACTGGCCTTGGCTGGAATGCCGTAGTACTCCAGCAGCTCCGCTACTTTGCGGGTGAGGTCGAAGTGATCAACTGCCCGCTTCCGTCCGGCGATCCCCATCTTTTTCCGTCGAACCGGGTCCGCCAGCAGGGTGATCAGAGTCTCCGCTAACGCGGGCGGCTGGGAGGGAGGGCAGAGAAGTCCCGTGACGCCATGCTCCACCACTTCCGGAATCCCGCCGACATCGGTCGCGACGACCGCCCGCTCAAAGCCCATCGCTTCGGTCAGCACCCAGCCAAAAGCTTCCTGCCAGCGCGAGGGCTGACAGAGGATGTCGCAGGCCGCCAGGATGCCCTCTTCCTGTGGGTTCTCAATCAAGCCGGTAAAGGTAACCTTGTCCGCGATACCCAACCGGCGCGCCTGCGCCCTAAAGTCCTCCAGTGAGGGGCCGGCTCCGCCGATCACAAAATGGGCATTGGGAATTCGCGCCAGCACCGCCGGCGCGG
>JBIKMK010000041.1:0-12998 GCA_044359315.1 Bryobacteraceae bacterium
GCCATGCTGGGGTTGAGGAGCACCCCTACCCCAGCATGGACGTGTGGATTGGGACTAGACACCGATTTTTTGAAGGTCTACGCGAATCTCATTGATGAACTGGTCGCGAATGTCTAGGTTGAATCCGGACCGGCACGCAAGGCATGCTTTCAATCCGAGGAGCTTTCGAAGATCCTTGTTGCGCGTAACGCTTGCGATCAACTTGCCCAATTGGTCGACGCCGACATCGCTGCTGACCATGATCTGGGCGGTGGGTCTTCCATCAAGGCCGGCCTTGATAATTTTGACGTCTGCAAAACCTTTAATATCTGGCACTGAGAGCTCTCTTTCTGCCTCCGAGAAGGCCTCACGAACACGGGTCATCTCTGAGAAGGTTCCCGATGTCTCGCCAATCTTACTCGAATTCTGTGGCACGGGCAAGCCTAAAGTTTGCGGGTGTAAAGCGGGGTGTCCACAGCGGCGAAGTTCAGCGCGCGCGATTTGCGCATAAGTCTTGTATTTTCAATCGACGTGTAATTCCCAAGCTGAACGTCGCCGGTTCGAACTCGGTCTCCCGCTCCATAAAATCAACCAGATAACCCGCCTGACTGGACCAAACGAAGGCCCTTCGCCGTACCGTGATGCGCTGACCTACACTGAAAGCCAGATGCTCAACCGGGGCTACGCCTACACCTCGATCATCAGCAGCCAGTATCAGGGGCAAAGCCTGCTTGAGCACTTGGCCAGCCTGTACCCGCACTCAACCAGGCAAGCCTGGCTTGAGAAATTGGGCAACGGGGAGGTGACGATCGACGGTATCGCCGCCACCGGAAGCGAAGTGGTCACGTCCGGGCAGACGCTGGTCTGGAACCGGCCGCCTTGGGTCGAACCAGGCGCGCCTCAGCATTTCGAGGTTTTGTTTGAAGACCCTCATCTGTTGGCCGTCAACAAGCCCAGCGGCTTGGCCACTTTGCCGGGTGGGGGCTTCATGGAGAATACTCTGTTGCGGCTGGTGCAAAGGCGAACGCCCAGCGCCAATCCGGTCCACCGGTTAGGCCGGGCCACCACGGGCATCGTTCTGTTCGCCAAGACGCCGCAGGCGGCGGCTCATCTGTTTGCCCACTGGAACACACCCCGAGTGCAGAAAATCTACCGGGCGCTGGCGCAAAACGTGGCCCGGCAGGACACCTACGAGATCCTCACGCCGATCGGCCTGGTGCCGCATCCACTGATCGGTTCCGTGTGGGCGGCCAAGCCGGGCGGGAAGGCGTCCAAATCGGTGGCGCAGGTGATCTCGCGGACCGACAGTACCACCACCTTTGAGGTCAGCTTGAATTCGGGCCGCCCGCACCAGATCAGAATCCATCTGTCCAGCATCGGCCATCCTCTGGTGGGTGACCCGCTGTACGGCCCGACCGGCCAGCCGCTTGAAAACCTCCCTGGGCTGCCGGGCGACGGAGGATACCTTCTGCACGCCCAGTTTTTGAACTTCCAGCACCCCCTCACCGGGGAGAGAATCGAACTGGAGGCAGCTTTGCCACCCGAGTTCTCCTTGCATTAGCCGGTTCATGGCCCCAGCTAATGCTCGCGTCGGGGTTGCCATCTCAGATCCTGGAGCCATCCCAGTAGTTGCTCCGCCAGTTGGTTGATGGCGGGCAGGTCCTGGGCGTGGGCGGCTTCTTCGAGCTTCCTACCCAGTTGGGAAAGCGGATGAAAGCCGTAGAGACTGCCCGTGCCCTTCCAGTTATGGCCCAGCTTGGCGATTTCGGCAAAGTTCTTTTGGGCGGCCAACTCAGCGAGGGCGGCGGCCTGCTGCCGCACCTTTTCGAGAAACAGCGGCACCAGATCGGCCAAATCCGGATCGACCTCAAAGCAGGCGGCGGGCGGCGAGCTGGTGTTTGGGGCGGGCCGCGCCGGGGGCGCCCAGTGGGCTATGGCGTCCAGCAGAGTCTGGGGCCGGACCGGTTTGGTGAGGTAGTCGTCCATGCCGGCCGCAAGTGCTTCCTGGCGGAACGTCTCCAGCGCATGGGCCGTTAAGGCGAGAATCGGCGTGTGGGCAACCCCACGGGCTTGTTCGGCCTGGCGGATTTGGCGCGTGACTTCAAAGCCGTTCGCGTCGGGCAGCATCAGGTCCATCAGGATGACGTCGAACTTTTGAGCCTGGGTCTGGGCCAGTGCCTCGCGGCCGGTGCTGGCGACGCTGACGTGATGCCCGTCCCGTTCGAGCACACGGCGGGCATAGACTTGGCCGGCCCAGTTGTCTTCCACCAGCAGAACCGAAGCGGCGGCGGCCGGTGTGGACCGGACCGGCGGGCGGAGAGGCTCATCGGGAACATCGCGCTGGTCCTGCAGCAGGCGGAGCAGGCGGCGGGTGATGCGCGTGGGCGTGATGGGGAACTCCAGGGATTCGGTGCGGCCCGGCAATCGCCAATGGGTACGCCCTTCCCTTCCCTGCTGCAGCCGGAGCGTCCGGATCGGCTTACCCAGCATGGCCTGACGGACCAGGCCCTGCACTTCCTCCTCGGAGATGCCACATTGCTCATCAATGGCCAGGAAATCCACCGCCTCGTGGTGACGGACATACTCGAACGCCTCAGTGACATTGTCGAAGGCGATGATCTGGCAAAGGCTCGATTGCAGAGCCTGCCGCATCAAGGGCAACTGGGATGGGCTGGCCAGCAGGAGGATGGTGGTGGAGGCGAGCGACGGCTGGCGGCGGGGGTTCGAGACCATGCCGGGCAAGGGCAGCAAGAGTTGGAAGCTGGTCCCCACGCCGGGCGTGGATTCGACGGACAGTTCGCCGCCCATCGCCTCACTGATCAACCGTGAAATGCTGAGCCCCAACCCCACGCCACCGGCCTTGCGGCCCGCTTCGGAATCGATGCGGAAGAACTTTTCGAAAATCCTTTGCTGTAACTCTTTGGTGATGCCGACTCCACTATCGGTGACGGTGTAGCGGCAGGCGACGAACCCGTCGTCCTCTTTCCGCCAGTCTAAGCGGAGTTGGACGGCACCATGATCGGTAAACTTAACGGCATTGCTGAGCAGGTTGATCAGTACCTGCCGCAGGCGGTTGGCGTCGCCGTAGACTGTCGGCCCCAGTGCCTGGCCAGGCAGCAGGAAGGGCTCCACCACAAAGTAGAACTCCAGCTTCTTGCTGGCGGCGCGCAGTTGGAGGACTTCGATGGCTTGCTCTCCCACCTCAATCGGGTCGAACTCGGCGTGGTTCAGGTCGATCTGGCCGGCCTCAATTTTGGAGATATCGAGCAGATCGTTGATTAAGTGCAGCAGCGCTTCGGAGCTGGACCGCACCGTGCTCAGCATCTCCCGCTGGTCGGTGTCGAGCTTGGTCTCGCTGACCAGTTCCGCCAAGCCCACAATGGTGTTCAGCGGCGTGCGGATCTCATGGCTGACGTTGGCCAAAAAGTCGCTTTTGGCTCGGTTGGCCGCCTCTGATTGCAGCATCGCCTGCTGCAGCTGGCTTTCCACCAACTTGCGCTGCGAGATGTCGCGCAGAAAGATGGTGTAGATCAACTGGCCGTGGCGATGCGCCTGGCCGGTGGTGGCCTCCAGTTGGATCTCACGGCCATCCAGGCACAGCCCAACCACCTCCCGGCCATGTCCGTCGATGCTAGTCAGCGCGGCCGGGCCGCCGGGGATCGCCGTGAGGCTACTCAGCGGCACGCCTTCCAGATCTTTCGCCGGGCAGCCAAACATCCGGCCCGCAGCCTGGTTGGCGAACAAGATATTGAACTGCGCATCGGTGGTGAGGATGGCGTCGGAGGCCGTTTCCGCCACCACGCGGTAACGTTCTTCACTCTCCCGCAATTCTTCATCGGCGCGCCATTTTTCGGAGACGTCCCGGTAGCTCCAGACACGGCCGACAATTGAGTCGCCGACGCGCTGCGGGTGCGATTCACGTTGGTAGATCCGGCCGTCGCGGAAACGGATCAGATCCTCCGAGGACTCCTCCGGGTGCTGGTAAAGCCAAAGGATCCGCGCCTCAAACTCCTCCGGGTCCACCAACTGGCTCAACACCAGTGAACGGAGCAGGCCGGGTGCGCGCTGGCTCCCCTGGTCGTCCGGCAAATTGAACAGCGTCAGGAATCGTTGATTGAAGGCGACGATCTGCTGCTGAAGATCCGCCACCAGGATGCCGTCGGTGGTCGCTTCCAGGGTCGCGTTCAAGGTACCCAACAAGCGGCGGGCGGTGCTTTCGCTTTCCTGCAGCAGCTGATTGGACTGCTTCAGAGCCTCACCTTTCAGACGCAGCTTGTCCGCCAGCCGCTTAAGGTCCTCCATGGCCAGGCTTTGCGATTGCACCACCTGCAATAGCTCCGGCATGGCGTCGTGCAGCGGGAAGTCGTCCAGCGTCAAGCCCAATGACTTCAGCACACCGGCCTGGGGCAGCCAGGGTGAGCAGAGGTAGATGAGCTGGTCCTGGTCGGGCAACCGCATCATCTGGCCTCGCAGCCTCAGGGCATTGTCGCCGACGCGGGTCAAGAAGAGCAGTCCCGTGCGTTGCGCGATGCTCTCAAAGTCGAGCTTCAGCTTCGGCCGCTCGATTTCGATCGCGCCGGCGATGGGTTGTCCGGTGGCTAGGCGGGGGCAGATCTTGCGCAGCGAGGGGCCCACGCTGGTGGCCGTCAAGGTCCGGTCGAAAGCCAGGTGGAAGGGGAACAGAGAATGCAGCTGCGCCTCACTAAGTATGGGAGCCGCAGAATCAGTCATCACATCACTTCATTTCGACCGTTACCACTGGACAAGGAACTCGTCATGGTCGGCTCCCACATCCTTGGCGACGCTGAGCTCCACCTGGACGGGAGTGGCAAACATCTTACCCAAGCCTTGGACGAGACCCTTCACGAAAGGGGTTAAGGCGGCCCGATCCGAGAGGTAGTGCAAACGGAGCGAGCGGTCGCCCACGTCACTCACCAGGAACTCCGGCGGGGCCAGATGCGGGAAGATCATGCTGAGCCGGGCGTGGAAGTTGGGCAGGTTGAGCAGAAACTCCCTCAGCGAGGTGCCGCCGGACGCGATCAAGTCGCTATAGCCGCGCTTGGTGGTCTCCAGAATCCAGTACTCGCCAAAGGCCTCCATTACCTGGTCGGGCGGTATGCCGAGCACGTCGCTGGCGGCGCCCACCAGCCCATAGGTGATGGAGTCCGGGTAGCCTTCCGAACTGATGAAGACATCGATGTCGACGCCCGCCCGCTGCTTAATCTGGTCCCAGACTTCGTCACCGTGGCTTGAAGTGACCATCTCTTCGATGGCCCGGTTCACCATTCCGTACATCCTGGTTGCTCCTTACTTTGCGCCCGATTGGCGAATCTCACCAATCTTCTCTTCCAGCCCAAACTTCTTCAACATGCGATAGAACCGGGTGCGGCCCACCTGCAGTTCACGCATCGCCGCCGAGGCATTGCCCTCATGCTTCTCAAGCGCCCCCAGCAATAGCTTCTTTGATGCTTCTTCCAGCGTTCCTCCGGCCGGGTCCGGGTCCGGTTCCGCCGCTGAAGTTCCCGCCGTTGAGGTAGCGGAGCTCAGGCGCAGACGCTCCGGCAGATCTTCAGGCAGGATCTCGTCGCCATTGGCCACCACCAGAGCGCGCTGAATGACGTTTTGTAGCTCCCGGACATTGCCCGGCCACTCGTGCTTTAGCAGAATCCCGAGTGCCGCCGGTGAGACGCCGGTCACGCGGGAGCCGGCAATGTCCTTATTGCCGCGGATGAACACCTGGGCCAGCACCGGGATATCTTCTTTCCGTTGGCGAAGAGGCGGAAGTTCCAGCTCAAACACGGCCAACCGGAAGAAAAGGTCCTCGCGAAACCGCCCGGATGTGACTTCACCGGCGAGATCACGGTGAGTGGCCGTCACCAGCCGGAAGTCCGAGTGGATCATCGCCGAACCGCCCACTCGCTGGAAGCTGCGCTCCTGGAGGACGCGCAAAAGCTTGGCCTGCACCGGAGCCGACAATTCACCGATTTCGTCCAGAAACAACGTGCCCTTGTGGGCCTCTTCAAAGCGTCCGATGCGCCGGGTGGCGGCACCGGTGAAGGAGCCTTTCTCGTGTCCAAATAGCTCGGACTCCAGCAGGCTTTCAGGAATCGCGGCCGAGTTGACCGCCACGAAAGGCCCCCGGCTGCGGCTGCTGGATTGGTGAATGGCCCGGGCAATCAGTTCCTTGCCCGTGCCACTTTCACCGTGGATCAGCACGGAGACATCGCTCACCGCCAGCCGGTCCATTTGCCGGAAGACTGTTTTCATGGAGTTGGATGTTCCGGCAATGCCCGGGTAACCGCGTCCGTCCACTTCGCGCTCCAACTGCGACACGCGCATCGAAAGGCGTCCGTGCGCGATGGCGTTCTTCAGCGTCGTCAACAGTTTGGTCGAATCAAGCGGCTTGGTGAGATAGTCGTGCGCACCCAACTTCATGGCGTTCACGGCGGTGGCGGAGGTGTCGTCGGCCGTCAGCACCACTACTGGCAACGCCGGGTAGCGCTCCCGAATTCGCTCCAGGGTCTCAATGCCGCTCAGGCCCGGCATGTTGATATCCAGGCAGATCGCCTCTGGCTCCTCTTCCGCCAGCGCGGCCAGGCACTCCTCGCCACTGGCCAGACAAGTAACGTCGTACCCGTCCTTGCGTAGCCAGCGTTCAACCACCACGCGCAGGTTCTCGTCGTCATCCACCAGATGAATCAGACTCGCCAAATCATTGCGCACCCACACATTATTCCACGTTGCAACTGGCTGGCCGTCGGAAGAAAGGTAGATAGATCCATATTTTCAATGGGATACCTCCGCGACCAGGCTATGGGTGGAGCTCTGTTCTGTTTTGAGCTGTTCCGTTTCAAGACAGCGAGACAGCGGTTCAGGATGGCGAGACAACGGCGGCGAGTCAGCGATGCGCACCCAAAGCAAGCAGAAGACAGAAAAAGGAAAGCGGTAAAGCAGTGAAAAATCTAATGCTACTGAGTTATCATTAGCATTCGATTAATGAGGCTCATTCCCTTTTTCTTTGCCGTCGCGGGCGTCGTAGCCGCGCAGGACGCCGTCGTTCGGGGCGTTGTGGTTGACTCTGGCCGTGTCCCGCAGAGTGGGATTGAGGTGGTCCTTCAACCGGGCCAGCAGTCCGCCCGCTCCAACAGTCAGGGAGAATATGAGATCCGTGGGCTGAAAGCCGGCGCATACCTGTTGACGGCGACGGGGCGCGGGTTTGTTCCCTGGCAGGAGACGATCCAAGTGGAAGGGACCACCCGGGTCGCCATTGAGCTCAGTACAGTACAAACCGCGGTGGAGGTCCGGGCCGCCGTCGACGACTTTCTCGCCACCACTTCGGTGAGCGTCACGAAATCACCCCAGAACCTGATCGACCTGCCGTACGCGGTACAGGTCATCCCCAAAGCCCTGCTGGACAGCCGGGCGATTCAGGACATCAAGGACCTCTACCGCAACATCAGCGGCGTCACCGATTCGCCCTACTCCGGCATGACCATGCGGGGCTTCACGCAACGCGAGGTGCTGTTCAACGGCGTTCGGGGCAATCCCTATGGCAGCCTGGAGAACGATATCAATGACGCGGGCTTCTCCACTTCCCAGGGCCGTCTGTCGAACATTGAGTTTGTTGAAGTGCTGAAGGGGCCGGCAGCGGTGCTGTTTGGCGCGGGAGAACCCGGTGGCGTGGTGAACTTCGTCACCAAGAAGCCGCGCCTGAATCCCGCGGCGGAGGCCTCCTTCCGGCTGGGCAGCTTCCGGCAACGCGCGGGCCACGTGGATGTCACCGGACCATTGTGGCGAGCCAAAAATCTGTTCTACCGCGCGGCCTGGTTTCAGGAAGAGCGCCGCGTCTTCCGCTACAACGCCGGCAATGAGAACAGCCACTTGGCGAGCGGCCTATCGTGGAAGTTTCGTGAGGCGACCTCGCTCGGGTTTGAGTACGAGTACATTGACCAGAACCTCCCCGGCCACCGGTTGCGCGGCATCCCGGTGAACAGTGCGGGCATCAATCTGACGAACCGGGAATGGAGCGCGGCGGAGCCGACGGACTTCTCAGCGTTGCAGGCCCGTGTCTTCCAGACCCGCCTGGACCATGCCTTTACTTCCACCTTCCGCACCGATGCCACCTTCCGCTTCCTGAACTTCGACCGGCCGGAGCGCTACCACGAACCGCGAGGACTGAATGCGGATGGTCGCACCATGCGCCGGGAGTTCCGCAACCAGTATCGGGCCAACCAGGATTGGTCCTTGACGCAGAATGCTTACCAGCGGTGGTCCCGCAAAGGATTAGGGACTCATAACCTGGTGTTCGGCTTTGAAGCGGTGCGGCAGGACTGGCTGGGCCGCTACGGCACGAACCGGGAAGCCGAACGCGGCGGTCCAGTGCCCGGTATTGACCTGTTCGCTCCGGTCTATGGCCGCGGGAACGGCGACCGCTACCCGACACCCGTGTTGTCGCTACAGACGATTCAATCGGGCCGGACCGGAGTGTTTGTCCAGGACCAGATCGAGATCCTGCCGCGCTGGCAGGTCTTGCTGGGCGGCCGTTGGGAGCGGTTTGCCGATGATGGCGTTGCGCCGGCGCCCGTGTCATTCCGTACCACCGCCTGGACCGGACGCCTGGGAACGGTCTACCGTGTGCTCCCGCGGTTATCGCTGTTCGGCAGTCTGTCCAACAGCTTCATCCGGCCCCCCGCTTTGGCCCAAACCCCCTCTGCCAATGGCCCCCATCAACCGGAAACGGGCCGCCAGATCGAAGGTGGCGCCAAGTCTGAACTAAGCCGCGGCCGCGTTCTGCTGACCGCTTCGGCCTTCCGGATCGACAAGAAGAACGTGCTCCGGCCGGACCCGGTCTTTGGTCCCACCGGAGCCAACTTTGCCGCCGTGCTGCCGGTGGGCGAAGTACGCAGCCAGGGATTGGAGTTCGATGCGACGGGCCGGGTGACGCGGGATTTTAGCGTGGTGGTGAACTACGCCTACCTGGACAGCACGATCCGGCAAGACCGCTTCGTGCCCGCCGCCGTGGGCCAGCCCATGCCGAACGCCGCGCGGCATGCTTTTGGCCTGTTCGCCCGCTATGAAATTCCGCGCACCGGCACGGCCGTCAGCATCGGCAACGAGTCTCGCGGGCGGCGCGTGGAGCCCTACGCCGCCATTGCCGCGGCCGGATACCGCATCTGGGATTTCGGCTTGTTCCAACGCCTAGGCCAGCGCCTGGAGTTGCGGTTCCAGCTGGACAACGCCTTTGACCGGACCTATGCCACCGCTTCGTTGTTTGCCGCTCGTGCTGGCAACTGGCCCGGAGCGCCCCGCACCGCCACCGTGTCGTTACACTTCCGGACACCGTCCAAGTAGATGCGGGAGCGGTTGGCCGCGGTTGATCTGCTACGAGGGCTGGTGATGGTCTTGATGGTGGTGGACCATGCGCGGGAGTATTCGGCCGGCCCCGGGCTGGTGAGCGACCCGATGGACCTGGCGGTCACCTCGCCACTGCTGTTTGTCCTGCGCTGGGCAAGCCACTTCTGCGCCCCTGTCTTTGCCTTTCTCATGGGCGTTTCGGCCCATTGGAGCGCCAGCCGGAAACCAACGTCGGAGGCCGCCCGGCATTTCGCCCTGCGCGGCCTGCTGTTGATCGTGCTGGAGTTTACGGTGATTGACTGGTCATGGAATTTTTATCCGCCGTGGCCACGAAAGTTCTCCCAAGTGATCGCGGCATTGGGGGTGGCCCAGATCGCGATTGCGATGGCGATCCGCTTTCCGCGCTGGGCGGCCCTCCTGACGGGGGTGGCCATCATGGGTCTGCACAACCTGGTCAGCCCGGTCCATTTCGCGGCGGGCACGGTCGAGCACTACATCTGGTCCTTCTTGCTACAGAAAAACGTCCTGCCTTTGGGTGCGGGCTTTGAGGTGCGGACGACATATCCGGTACTGCCGGTGGCAGGCATTGCTCTCTGCGGCTTTGGGTTAGCTGGCTGGCTGTTTGGCGGGGAGCCCGGGCGGAGGCTTCGCTGGCTGGGAGGCGCGCTGACGGCCCTGTTTGTCATTCTCCGCGCGAGCAACCTGTATGGCGATCCGTCCTTGTTTCAAACACAGGATACGTTCATCCGTTCGGCCATGTCGTTCCTGAACGCCACCAAGTACCCCATCTCGCTGCAGTTTGCCTTGATGACCTTGGGGCCCGCTTTGATGGCCTTAGGCTACCTGGTGCGCCAGGCCCCACGATGGGACGGGCTGCTGATTCTGGGGCGCGTACCCCTGTTTTTCTATGCGGCGCATCTCTATGCACTGCACGCGGCGGCGATCACGGCCGCGTGGTTGCTGGGCTTCCCGGCCTCCAGCTTTGACTTCGCGCACCGCTTCGGCGGAATTCCAGCGGGCTTCGGGTATCCACTCTGGCTGACGCCATTCCTGGCCATCAGCATCACGGCACTGTTGCACCCGCTATGCCGCTGGTACGCCGGCGTGCGCGGACAGGGGCGTTATCGGCTGCTCGCGTACCTGTAAGGGGACCGGCGCGCAGTCTGGACAACCGGATAGGCCGGGTTTAGTTAGACCAGTTGAGCCCGACGGCGGAAAGCGAGATCCGGCTGACGTTGGCGCGGGAGCTCATTTCGATCTCCATCAGGCCGAACATGCCGCCGCCACGTACTTGGGCAAAGATCCGGCGTCCCTGGCGGCGCTCCACCCGGCCAGAAAACTCCACCCGGCCCGGATCGCTGCTGAAGGAGACCGTAACGGCCCCGGAGCTTTCTATAAAGACGCGCGCGGCATCCAGGCGACGCCGGTCGCCGTTGCGGTCGCGGTAGCTACCGCTGTCACGGCGGCCGCCTTCGAAACTGAAGCCTCCGTTGTTCGTCCAGCCGTTGCCATTGCCCCAGCCATCATTCCAGCCATCGTCTTCATAGCCGCCGCGAGAGCCCCCACGATTGCCACGCTCGTAGCCGCCGCCCCGAGGTCCGCCATCACGGGGTCCGCCGCCGTAGCCGCTGCCACCGCGCCAGAAGATGTCGAAGGTATAGCCTTCACGGCCGCCCTTGCTGTCTTCAATCCGGATGATGGCCCGGCCACCGTCGTCAGCGGAGCGGACCAGTTCCTGCCGGCCGCGTCCGTCGATGCCCTTAAACCGGAACTGCTCCGGGCGATTGGGCATGGCCTGATTGCATTGAAAACGGCGGAACGTCGCCGGCGAACCGTTCAGCGTGCGGATCGCGGCATTGGGGCCAACGATCTCCACCTCGGCCACGTCGTCCACTTCTACTTCAATAGTGCATTTGCCTTCGCCGCCACCGCCCCGGATCTCGGCGGAACGCCGGTCGGTCACGCGCTGGCTCCAGGCGCTGGAAAGACCAAGCGCCAGCAAGCAAACAATCTTCTTCTTCATCAAGCGCCTCCTCAAACCCGGTGGCCCGAGTTCGAACTTTCACTATAGCCAGGACGTGGCGGCTCATTCACGGGTTGCGTCATTGCCGCGGCTTCAAGCGGGGGCGGACCGTATACTGAAGATATTGGCCCGACATGGCATTAATTGACGCAATCAACATCAAGCGCCGGGGATTGTTTGAGCTGGACGACACGCCCTTCTACTGCATGGACGCGGAGGTCAGCACGCCCACCGCGCGCGGCGGCCAAACCCTGGTCCGCCTGAAAGTCCGCAACCTGCTGACCAACGCCGTTTTTGAAAAGACCTTTAAGGCCGGCGACAAGTTCAAGGAGCCGGACTTGCAGAAGATTCCGGCCTCCTACATGTACTCCGACGGCGACGGCTCCCACTTCCTCGATCAGGAGAGCTTTGAGACGTTGACGCTGACCGAATCCGTCATCGGCAATACCGTCGAACTGCTGGTGGAAGGCACGATGGTGGAGATGCTGAAGTTCAACGGCAACCCGATCGGCCTGGAACTGCCACCCGTAGTGGAACTGGAAGTGACCGAGGCGGAACCCGCGGTCCGGGGCGATTCCTCCAGCGGCAGCGTCACCAAGCCAGTGACCTTGCAAACGGGCCTCGAAATTCGCGTGCCGCTGTTTATCAAGGTGGGCGAAAAGGTCCGTGTCTCCACCGAGACCCGCGAGTTCGGCGGACGCGCCTAGCCTAGTTGGCGGCCTGCGCCATCAGGTGCCGGGCCAGCATCTCCCGGTAGGATTCCAGGCCGGGCCCCTGCCACTCCGGATCCTTGGCCATCTCGTCCCAGCTCCGCAGACGCAGGATGTCGCGCAGTTCCGGCACTGCAGCAAAGTGCGCCGCCGTCTCCGCATCCATCGGCCCACCTTGCAGGCGCAGGGTCTCCACGCTGGCGGGTGAGAGCCGGGCAAAGTAGTTGGGGTTGACCGCGGTGAGATAGCGTTTGGCATCGACGTGGCCCCCCACCAGAGCGGCCAAGCGCTTGGAGAACCCATGGGCTTCCAACCACTGTTGGCCGATCTCATCGTGATTGACGACGCCCACGCGCTCGTCGCGAATGGTGCCCTCGACATCCAGCAGATGTCCAATATCGTGCAGCAGTGAAGCGAGGATCAGTTCTTCGTCCCCTCCGGCCTTCTGCGCCTGATAAGCGCACTGCTCAGCATGCTGGAGCTTGGAGACCGCTTCGCCAAAGTACTCCTCCCCGCCGGAGCGTTGGAGCAGTTCGAAGATTTCATCGATCACTTCGGAGATCGCGGGAGACGTTTGCGGCATAGCTACCTTTCACTGTACGAATAGTTCACTGTACGAATAGTTGGAATCGCGGACTTACTGCCAGCCCACGGGCTGGGTCCAGGCGCGCTGCAGCGGCAGTTCGCTGCTCTCGACGGCCGGCTTCAGGTTGGACGTCACCACGGCCCGGACATAGAGCTCGTCGCCGCGCAGTTTGTAGGATGGCGCGCGGCCCTTCACTTCCGCGAACACTTCACCCATCTGTGGGCCGCTGCCCGTCCGGTAGTCCAGCGTGGTCTCGACGCGCTGCCCCTGCGCATCGCGGCGCGGCTTGCCTTCCAGCGAGACGCCCTTTGCGAGTACCGACAAATCTCGTGACAAACTCGGCACC
>JBIKMK010000531.1:0-3739 GCA_044359315.1 Bryobacteraceae bacterium
GGGCCGCGGTAGTGATGGCGATCACGACGTACATGATGCTGCAAGCCAAGACGCCGGTAGTGGCGGGGGTTTGGGTATTCCTGGCTGGCGTCGCCATGGCCCCGGTGTTCCCCACCACGCTGGCGATGGTGGGCGACAACTTCAAGGAAGGCACGGCGACGGCCATGGGCATCGCCATCACCTGCGGCTGGCTGGGCTTGGTTGCTAGCTCCCCGATCATCGGCGGCATTGGCGGCACGGATCCCAAGCGCTTGAAGACGGCCCTGCTGCTGCTGCCGGCGGCTAGCGTGCTGCTGATCCTGGTGAACCTGGCGCTGTAAGCAACGGGTCACGACAAACTGACGCTGCGGGGCCGGATATCCGGCCCCGCTCCACTTTCGGGCGACACTGGAAGAGTGCAGCATCGTATCCCCTGGTTGGTTTTGATCGCCGCCGGCTTGGCTTCGGCCCAGCCGCAGCCTATCCCGATGAGTGGGCCGCCGAAGATTGGGGTGATCGATGTCTACGGCCAGCGGCGCATTCCCGCCGACCGGGTCGTCAAGGCGCTGGGCATCAAAGTGGGCGACCCGTTGCCGGCTTCCAAGGTGGATCTGGAAGACAAGCTGGAAGCCGTTTCCGGCATTGTCCGCTCCCACACCGAGGCCGTGTGCTGTGCGGCCAATGGCGCGGTGCTTTATCTGGGCATTGAAGAGCGCGGCGTGCCCCACTTTCAGTTCCGGCTTCCGGCCGCGGGCGTGGAGTTGCCGCTACCGGCCAAGGATGATTTGCCGGGCTTGCGCAAGGCGGTGCGGGAGGCGGATTCGGCCAGCGTCCGCGCCGATACCGCGCTGCTGCTGGGTGAGTTACTGGGTACCGCGGAGATCGTGGACGACCTGCAGTTTGCCGCCCAGGATGCCGATCCGGTGGTTCGCCAGGCCGCCGTGCGCAGCCTGGTGCGGCACTCCATCAACCCGCTCGTTAAGATCGAACCCACCTGGATGATCGAAATGCTGAACTCCGTGGTGCTGACCGACCGCAAGATTGCCGTCGAAGCTCTGATGGAGCTGACCGAGCGGCCCGACCCGTTGCTGCTGGGCAAGATCCGGGAGCGTGGGTTCGAATCCCTGGTGCAGATGGCGCAATTTCAGCACCTGCCCGATGCGCTGCCGTCTTACCTGCTGCTGTGCCGGGTGGGCGGAGTGTCCAAGCAGGAGGCGGAAGCCAGTTGGACCGCCGGGCAGCGAGCGGTCACGATCCTGCGAATCCTGAAGCCGAAGAAGAAATAGCCTCCGCCCCAACGTTCCGCGGAATCCGTATACGATCGTCTTGAAGCTGGACGTCGCTTGGGATATGCTCAATTTGCCGCGCGCGCAGCGCATATCACCAGGGGAGTCTTTATGCCTTTCAATCTTCGCCGCTTTCTGTTTTGCCGCAGGTCGGCTTTCGCTTTGGCCATCGCCACGGCCTGCCTGACGCCCCTGTTTGGGCAATCGATCTCGGGCGACTTGGTGGTCCAAGTGGCGGACTCTTCGTCGGCCAATGTGGCGGGGGCCAAGCTGGTGCTGACCGAGGTGGACACGAAGGTTCGCCAGGAGTCGGTAACCGACACGCTGGGGCTGGCGTTGTTTCAGCAGTTGAAGCCGGGACGGTATCAGTTGGATGTTTCGATGGCGGGCTTTCAGCCGCAGTCGGTGAAGGACATCCGGATTCAGGTTGGCCAGCGCGCTCGCGTTGACGTGGATTTGCAGGTGGGTCAGCTGACGGAATCGGTGACCGTCTCCGCCGCCGCCACGACACTGTTGAACCGCGAAAGCGCCGCGATTGGCCAGGTGCTGGAGCAGCAGGCGATCGTCAATCTGCCGTTGAGTGGGCGCAACTTTTTGCAGTTGGCGGCCATCACGTCCGGCGCTGTCCCGATCGGCATCGGCACCTCGCCCGCCAGTTCATGGACAGGCCGCAGTGACATGACGCTGTCGATTGCCGGGGGACGCGAATCGAACAACAGCTTTCTGTTGAATGGCATCGAGACCCGCAACGCGCGCTTTGGCAGCGTCGGCATCCGGCCTTCGATTGAGGCGATTCAGGAGTTCAAGATTCAGCGGTCCACCTTTGGGGCTGAGTTTGGACGCAGCTCGGCCGTGGTGAATACCACGCTCCGCGGCGGCACCAATGAGATCCATGGCAGTGTCTTTGATTTTTGGCAGAATCGCCAACTGAATGGGACCGACTTCTTTCTCAACCGCACGGGCCGTAGGAATCCGCCGCTGAACTTGCACAACTTTGGTACGGCGGTGGGCGGCCCCGTCCTGCTGCCCAAGCTGTATAACGGCAAGAACCGGACGTTCTGGTTCTTCAACTATGAGGCCAGCCGCCAGCGGTCCAGTTCCGCGGCGACGGCGATTTATCCCTCCCGGGCGCAGTTGCAGGGTAATCTGGCGGACGACAGCACGGGTACGGGCATTTTGCCGCGCGGCTCGGCTTTCTGTCAGGCGGCCCCCACGGCTCGCCGTTGCGCTGATGTGCTCGACCCGCTGTCCTCGGCCGGGCTGCCGTTTAATGGCAATGTGATTCCGGCCAGCCGGCTGGATCCCACCACGCAATTGGCCCTGCAGTTCATCCCTACACCGAATGTTGCCGTGGCCCCGAATGCCGCGGCCTTCCCCACCTTCAACACGGTGGGTACGCCCAGCCAGATTAACGATTGGGATCAGTACAACGTGCGCCTGGACCACCAACTGACGTCACGGGATCAACTGTTCGGGACCTACTCCTGGTCCGATGAGCAGCGCAACATCAAGGCGCTCCGCCCGTTTGGCGGCGAAGGCTTCCCGCTGAGCAACCGCCTGGTAACCACCACCTGGAACCACACCTTCAGCCCCACGATCCTGAATGAATTCCGTTTCGGCTACAACAAAAGCGTCACTTACCGGCTGTCTGAAACCTCGTTCACCCGCGACTATGCGCAGGAGGTGTTTAAGCTGAGAAACCTGAAGACGGAACCGATCGTCTACGGCGTGCCGGCCTTCAACATCTCGGGCTTCAGCGCCATCGGCTCCATCTCGCAAGCCATCGGGGCCACCGATGAGAACTTGCAGTTCACTGACAACTTCAGCGTCATCCGGGGCAAGCACAACTTCCGCGCCGGGTTCCAGATCAGCCGGCAATCTTACTTCCAGGTGACCAACTTCTCCGGCAACCCGTCGTTCACTTTTGACGGGCGCTACAGCGGCTTGCAGACCACCGTCGGCACCGGCCTGGCGGACTTTCTGCTGGGTATTCCAGGCACTGCCGGCGGCGCGGTGGGTGACGGCCAACAGGACATGCGGAGCACCTTCTACGGCGCCTACATCCAGGATGACTGGCGCATCCGGCCCAACCTGACCCTGAACCTGGGTATCCGGTATGAGTTTGCGCGGTCGCCTGTCGAGATCAACAACCGCAGCCTCTTCTTCAGCACCGATGTGCGGCGTGTCGTGCTGGCCGGGCAGGGTGTCCGGCCCGACATCGTGGACCCGGACTACAACAACTGGGCTCCGCGCATTGGCCTGAACTGGAACCCAACCTTCGTCAAGAATCTGGTGATTCGCGGCGGTGCGGGCATCTTCTACGCCACCGACAATTTCAATGAAGAGCAGTTCAAGGTGAACGGGCCGCCGTTCTTCCAGGCCCAAACGCTGATCGGCGATCCCCGGACGCCCAACCTGTTCATGCGCGACATGCTTCCCTCCTTCAGCACCTCGCCGGCGATCAGCCCGTTTAC
>JBIKMK010000532.1:0-3724 GCA_044359315.1 Bryobacteraceae bacterium
GGCAGGAACTGGGTTAAGCCCAGCGCCATACCGCGCGGAATGATGGTGACCTTGTGCACGGAATCGGCCAGCGGCGTCATGGCCGCCACAACAGCGTGACCGGCTTCGTGATAGGCCGTGTGCTTCTTCTCTTCGTCCGAGATCAGCTTGCTGCGCCGTTCGACGCCCATCATCACCTTGTCCTTGGCATGCTCAAAGTCGTACATGGTGACCACTTTGCGGTTTTGGCGCGCGGCGATCAAAGCAGCTTCGTTCACCAGATTGGCCAGGTCGGCACCGGCAAAGCCCGGCGTCCCGCGAGCGATGATGTTCAGTTCGACATCGTCCGACAGCGGAACTTTCTTGGTGTGCACGCGCAGGATGGCTTCGCGGCCCTTCACATCGGGGCGATCCACTACGACGCGCCGGTCAAAACGACCGGGGCGTAGCAAGGCGGGGTCGAGAACATCGGGGCGGTTGGTGGCGGCCACCAGGATGACGCCTTCGTTGGACTCAAAGCCGTCCATTTCCACCAGTAGTTGGTTGAGGGTCTGCTCACGTTCATCATGCCCGCCGCCCAGGCCCGCGCCACGATGGCGGCCCACGGCGTCGATTTCATCGATGAACACGATGCAGGGGGCGTTCTTCTTGCCCTGCTCAAACAGATCGCGGACACGCGAAGCGCCCACGCCGACAAACATTTCCACAAAGTCCGAACCGGAGATGGAGAAGAAGGGCACGTTGGCTTCACCGGCGATGGCGCGGGCGAGCAGGGTCTTGCCCGTACCGGGGCCGCCGATCAGCAGTACACCCTTGGGGATGCGACCGCCCAGCTTCTGGAACTTCTGCGGTTCACGCAGGAAGTCGATGATCTCCTGCAGTTCTTCCTTGGCTTCTTCTACGCCGGCGACGTCTTTAAAGGTCACCTTCTTTTGCTGTGATGAATGGAGGCGGGCGCGGCTCTTGCCGAAGCTTAAGGCCTTATTGCCGCCCGACTGCATTTGCCGCATCATGAAGATCCAGAAAGCCAGCAGCAGCACGAACGGTACAGCGTTGATGATAATGGACACCCACGGCGCAGAGTTAACGTCTTTGATTTCAACGTTGACGCGACGCTCACGGAGGGTGCGGTAGATATCGGGGAAGTTGGCGGGGATCAGGGTCCGCAGTGCCGAATTCTCGTCCTTGAAGACACCATGGACTTCATTACCGGTGATGGTGACCGACTTAACGCGGTCCTTTTCCACCATGTCCATAAACTCGGTGAAGCTGACAGCCTGCTCGCGCGGGCCCTTGGCCTGCCGGAACACGGCCCAGAACAGAACCACCACACACACCAGCGCTACCCAGAAGATAGCGTTTTTTACATTCGAGCTCATGAACTCTCCCTGACTATACAGACGTCGAAATCAAGCAAACTGATTCCTCCAAATGCACCGGCCCAAACAATTTCCCCGTTCGATTCGAGGATTGGCCAGTTGCGGCGCCACCACAACGGGATCCGGCGCTCCTGGAACAGCTGCTTGATTTTGACCTCTTCTTGCGATCCGGCCAATCGAATCGCGTCACCCGGCCGCCAATTTCGCAAAATCAATGACTTGCCGGAACTGCCCCTATTATAGCCAGCAATCCGGACGGTTATTCCGGGCGGGATATCCCACTCGCCCGGGGCGTCGATGGCGACGCTCCAATTTCTAGGCTCATCGGCTGCACTGCGTTCCGGCGCTAGATTCAGCCACTCGAAACTTCGCATGGCATCGACGCCGGGCACCTGGACACGCCCGTGGCCTTCGGTGAGCCGGGTAAGCGCCAGGATTTGTTCGACATGCGTAAAGTCGATGCGCCGCAGGTCGCCCTTCGCCTGGCTGATGGCATGGCGGACGACACGCCGCGCGAGAGCGTCCGGCAGTTCGGCCAGCGGCTGGCAATCGAGAATCAGCGCGCCGTGCTCCCAACGGGATAGCGTCGGCCAGACCGTGGCCACCTGGACTTCAAAGAACGCTTCATCTTCGGCCGCCAGCAGCGCGGTGTGGGCCAGCACCTGGGGCAACGCTTCGTTCCAATGTTCGGTCAGCTGCGGCAGCAACTGGTGGCGGATACGGTTGCGGTCAAACCGGAGTTCCGCATTCGACGCATCGTCACAGTAAGGCAGTTGCCGGGCGGCCATCCAGGCGTCGATCTCGGTCCGCGAGATTTCGATCAGGGGCCGGACGATGCGCCCCTGCTCGGTGACGGGCAGTACGCCGCGCAAGCCCGTCGATCCGGCACCGCGCAGCAGCCGGTAGAGCACGGTTTCGGCTTGATCGGACAGCGTGTGTCCGGTAGCTACCTTGGGGAATTGTGCGAAGAAGAGTTGGCGCGCCTGGCGGGCGGCCTGTTCCTGGTTGCCGTCCGCTAGCTCGGCGAGCTGCACGCGGCATTCCAGCCCGCGGCCCGCGGCCAGATCCCGCACGAACTGCTCTTCGGCTGCCGCCTCTGGCCGTAAACCATGGTTCACATGCAGCACCAGCGGCTGATAGCCCAGTTCGCAGAGGACGTCGAGCAGGCAGACCGAATCCCGTCCTCCGGAGACGGCCACGGCCAGCGGCTCTCCGTGTGAGAACATATGATGTTTGCGAATCGTTTCGCGGACCCGGTCGAGCATTTCGCTACTTCATCCTATGCACACACCATGTGCCCGGTGGCGCCGCGATCATTCATCTTGAAGGAGACTCACATGAGTTACGGCCTGAATATCCGCCCTGAGGGCGCGCTGGATTTATTGTCATTGGGTGCGCTGGTGCACCGTGTGGACCCGGGTGTCATCCCGTTCCGCAAGGCTTCGGCCTTTGAGATTCACGTCAGCGGCGGCGAGTTTAACGTGGCCGCCAATCTGGCAGACTGCTTCGGCCTGAATACGGGCGTCGCGTCCGCGATGGTGAATTACCCCATTGGTGACCTGATCGCCGAGCGTGTGAAGGCGATGGGCGTCCGGCCCTTCTACAAGCGTTTCGAGCATGACGGCGTGAACGGGCCCAACATGGCCACCGTCTACAGCGACCGCGGCCTGGGCATGCGCGCGCCGGTGGTGTTCTACAACCGATGCAACGAAGCGGCGGCGCGCTTGAAGCCGGGTGATTTCGATTGGGCCAAGATTTTTGCGGGCGGTGTCCGCTGGTTCCATTCGGGCGGGATCTTCGCGGCACTGTCGCCGACGACGGCGGAAGTGATCATTGAGGGCATGCAGGCGGCCAAGGCCGCGGGGGCGATCGTGTCGCTGGACCTCAACTTCCGCGAGAAGCTGTGGAAGATTTCGGGCGGCCAGGATCGCGCGGTGGAAGTGATCAGCCGCATCATGGCCAACGTCGATGTACTGGTGGGCAACGAAGAAGATCTCCAGAAGGGCCTGGGCGTGCCGGGTCCGGAAGTGGCGGCGAAGTCCAAGCTGGACCC
Source organism: Bryobacteraceae bacterium (assembly GCA_044359315.1). Classification (GTDB taxonomy): domain Bacteria; phylum Acidobacteriota; class Terriglobia; order Bryobacterales; family Bryobacteraceae; genus JAPKYZ01. Next base: position 3,412 of record JBIKMK010000532.1, read on the forward strand.
CAGCACGTTTTTCGGCATGATCGGCCGGGTGGTGGAGATGTACCCCAACGTGAAGGTAGTGGCGACGACGCTGCGCGAAGTGCATTCCACCAACCGCCACAGCTGGGGCGCGGTGACCTGGGTGAATGGCCAGACCTATGTTTCGCCCACCTGCGAACTGGATGTTCTGGATCGCGTGGGTGGCGGTGACGGCTTTGCGGCCGGCCTGTTCTACGGCATGCTGAGCGGCGAATCTCCGGAAGATGCCCTGAAGCTGGGTTGGGCGCACGGCGCGCTGCTGACCACCTTCCCGGGTGACACGACGATGGCCACG
>JBIKMK010000533.1:0-3717 GCA_044359315.1 Bryobacteraceae bacterium
AGGAAGATCACCAGGGGGATCGACAGCATCGTCATCAGGAAAGCAATCACGATCAACGCGGTCATCGCGCTCTGCTGGCGGACGAAATCGAGGCCGGACTTGATGCCTTCCAGGATTGTGCCGCCACCGCCCGTCGGCGTAAAGCGCGGCTTTACGAACCACAACGAGATGATCACGGCGATGTAGGAGAAGCCGTTCAGCGTGAAACACCATTGCGCACCCAGCGAATGCAGGGTAAGCCCCGCCAGAACCGGCCCGATCACCCGGGCCAGATTGAACTGAATGGAGTTCAACGCAATCGCATTCGGCAGGTCTTCGCGCGCCACCAGCGAAGGCACCAGCGCCTGATACGCCGGTCCGCCGAACGCCTGCGCCACACCCACAATGAACGACAGCGTTAGAATATGCCAGATCAACACCAGCTTGAAAGCAAACAGTGCCGCCAGCGTAAAGGCACACAGCAACTGGACAATCTGCGAACCGATCAGCAGCAGCCGCCGATCATAACGATCCGCAATGACACCCCCCACCAGTGACAGCAGGAAGATCGGGATCTGTCCCAGAAACGCATCCAGGCCCAGGTAGAACGGAGACCCCGAGATCTCCAGCACCAGCCAGTTCTGCGCGGTCGATTGCATCAACGTCCCAATAGAGGACGTGCACGCACCGGCCCACATCAGCAAGAACTCGCGAGACTCGAAGGCCTTAAAGGTGCGTTTGAACATCGAGAGACTCAAAAAAGACAGGATCGGCAGCGGGCTTTTCTGGCAGCTCGATCAACGATGCTCCAGCCCGCCGGGAATCCTGGCCGCCAGCCTAAGGCAGCGGCTTCTCCCGATGGATCAGGTGGCAGATGTTGCCATCGCAGTCCGTGAAGAACACGAGGCGATTGCCCTGGTTGGTGAACGGCTCACCCAGGAAGTTCACGTTCTGGCTTTGCAACTGCGCATAGGCGGTGTCAAAGTCATCCGGGATGATGGCCAGGTGGCGGATGCCCGAGGTCTTCATCTCGTTCACCGGACGGTCGCCCCCATCGTTGGGGATGATCTCCAGCATGGAACCATTGGCGGCCTTCACGAAGAAGTTGCCGGCGTAGGTGAAGTTGATGTGAAAGCCCAGATGGTCTACGTACCATTGAGCCAGCTTTTCCGGGTCCGGAGAAGCGATGGCGGTGTGTTCAATTCCTTGGAACATGGATCTAACCCGAGTGTAGCAGGGCCCCGGGCGAATGGCCGTCGTGATGACGGCAACTTTTTAGAAGACCGAAAAGCAGAAGACCTGATTGCTGCCTTCCGGGCTCAAGCAGTACTCGCCGATATCGCAAAACTCCTGCGCCTCCAGCTTGAACAGCCGGTCACTCAGTTTCACCACGCTGATGCGAATGGGGCGCAGTGAATTGCGTTTGACGACGCGCGGGATCAGCACCTCGCGGCGTCCGCCACGGGCATCGAACTTGTAGAGCGCAATGCGGTCCGGGTCGATCTTGTCGGCCTTCAGCACCATGATCGGCTCGGCCAGCGGAGTCTTGGCTTGGGCCGTGGCGCCGCTCACCGCGTAGAGCGTGTCGTCTTTCTTCTTCTCTTCCGACGCTGTGCCCGCGTCCATCTCCACCAGCTTGTTGGCGTGGAGCAGATAAGGAACGTCCGCCTTGGGCGGAACCGGGCCCGTGTACTTGGCCGCCTGGGCCAGCAGCAGCATCGACAAAACGGCAGTCATCAGTTACTAGAGTACCGCCGCCAGCCTACACTGGAGGAATGACCAAACAGTACCCGGCCGCCCCGGCCATGTCGATCAATGTCAGCAAAAAGTACACCGCGACCTTTGAATTGCAGCGCGGCACCGTCGTTTGCGAGCTCTTTGCCGAGGCTGCCCCGAACACCGTCAACAACTTTGTGTTCCTGGCCCAAGACGGCTTTTATGACGGCACCACCTTCCACCGCGTCATCGCGGACTTCATGATCCAGGGTGGCGACCCCACCGCGTCTGGCCGTGGCGGCCCGGGCTACAAGTTCGCCGACGAATGCCGCCTGCCCGGCACCAAGAAGCATCAAGTCGGCTCGCTGTCGATGGCCAACGCCGGCCCCGACACCAACGGCAGCCAGTTCTTCATCACCCACATCGCCACCGATTGGCTGAATGGCAAGCACACCGTGTTCGGCCAGGTCACCTCCGGCCAGGACGTCGTCAACGCCACCCAGCAAGGCGACACCCTGAAGAAGGTCACGATCACTGAAGCCTAAAGTGCAGTTGCGGCGCAGGCCGTCAGGTGGCGCAGGCTATCAGCCTGCAGCGGGACTTCAGTCCCGCCATGCCCTGCTATGGGCAGCTTTTGCGCCTCCGAGAGCATCCGCCCATGCCCTCTGAGCCCGTACTGCGTCCCATGACCGTAGCCGACATTCCGGCGGGGCTGGCCCTGTGCCGCGCCGCCGGATGGAATCAGTTGGAGGCTGACTGGCGGCGCATTCTCCAGCAGGGTGACGCGACGGTGGCCGAGCAAGACGGCATCGTCATCGGCAGCGTCGCCGTACTGCATTACCCGCAATGGGATTGGGTGGCGATGCTCTTGGTTTCCCCGGACGCCCGGGGTCGAGGCGTGGGCACCCTGTTGCTCTCTCACGCTCTTTCGGCCAGCGGTCGAGTGGTCGGCCTGGATGCCACGCCCGAAGGCCGCCGCGTCTACCTGAAGCACGGCTTCGTTGACGATTTCGAAATTCGCCGCCTGGAAGGCATCACGCCCGGTGGCGCCACCGGGGAACTTCCGCCGATGCGCTCCGGATACCTGGCCCAGCACATCGGCCCGATCATCGCGCCCGATGACGAAACCGCCTGGACCATGCTCCGCTCCGTCCCCAGCGGCCAGCGAGTGTTTCTCGATGTCCCCGTGGTCCACACCGATTGGCTGGACTCCTTGCGTGGCATCGGCTTCGAAGAACGCCGCCGCCTCATCCGCATGTGGCGCCCTGCCCCGCCCGATGAGGCGGAGATTCCACACGCCATTGAGGGTCCGGAGTTTGGGTGATTTCAGTGCTCAGTAGGCGAAAACATTTACTTGACATGTCAATCATCGTCAGGTAGTCTAATCTCGTGGGCCTTCTCCAAGAGATCAAACAAACCAAACCGTTTGCCTCTCGCGAACAGGAGGCTGTTTTGGCCATCTTGAAGACCGCCGACGATTTGCGGCGCCGGATTGCGGGGCCGGTGGAGAGCCGGGGGTTGTCGCTGGAGCAGTACAACATCCTCCGGATCTTGCGTGGCGCCGGCACCGCCGGACTGCCGACGCTGGAAGTAGCCGCCCGCATGATCGAACGGACCCCCGCCATCACCCGGCTGATGGACAAGCTGGAACAAAAGGGCTTTGTCGACCGGGAGCGGTGCCCCACGGACCGCCGCCAGGTCTTCTGCCGGATCACCCCGGCGGCGCTGGCGTTGTTGACCGAGATGGATTCCGCCGTCATCGGCCTGGACACCCAGACCATCCAGTTGCCGGAAGTTGAGCTGGAGCAGTTGTTGAAAATTTTGCAGAACATTCGCGAATCGCTGACGTAGCCTTCGCGCATCAATTAGTTGACATGTTAAACATTGTTATGAAGGAGAAATAAAATGAGCAATATCGCTGAACTGAACGCCGAACTGGACCGCATGGTGCTTTCCGGCCAAGCCATGGAAGCCTTTGAGAAGTTCTACACCGAAGACCTGGTGATGCAGGAGAACACCGCG
>JBIKMK010000534.1:0-3712 GCA_044359315.1 Bryobacteraceae bacterium
TGCGCATGGGGAATCACCACTTCCGCAATCACGTTGTCCGGGTCCAGGTTGCGCAGCGTGAGTTTGGCTTGCTCGCCGAACAGCAGCCGCAAGCGCTCCCGGACATTCTTCAAGCCCAGCTGCGTATCGCCGCTGGTGGCCAACTGGCCGCTGTTCACTACTTCCACATGCAGCGCGCCGTTGGCCTCGGCGGCATGGATCGAAATCTCACCACCGGCGCTCAGGCGCGAGATGCCATGCTTCACGGCGTTCTCCACCAGCGTCTGCACCAGCATCGGCGGCACCTGGATATCCAGCACGCCGGGCGCGATGTCGAGCTTTACCCGCAAGCGGTCCTCCAGGCGGATCGCCTCCAGCTTCAAGTAAGTCTGCACCGCTTCCACTTCCGCCGCCAACTGAACGGTGTCCGCCGAATCCGCCTTAAGCGAGTAACGCAGAATTCCGGCCAACTCGGTCACCATCGTCTGGGCGCGGGCCGGGTCCTCGACAATCAGCGCACGCAGGCTGTTGAGCGAGTTGAACAGGAAGTGCGGGTTCAACTGGGCCAGCAGAGACCGAAGCTGGGCGTCCTTGGCCGCCACCTCCAGGCGAACCCGGTCAATCTCCGCGCGGCGCAGGCGCTCAAAGTAATGGATGCCCAGATAAATCATCAACCACAGCAGCAGCGTGGTGGACCAGATAGAGATCGATGCCGACCAGATCAGCCAGCTCCATGACCGCAGAGGCATCAGTTGGATGGGCCACAGCATCACCAGACCGACGACGGTGGAGATCGTGAGTCCACCGGCGAGAGTGCCCGCGACCACGCGCGGCACCAATTTTCTCAACGGCAGGTCCAGCCAGCGTTGCTGGCGGATCACTTCGCGCAGCCGGTCCGAGACGGCCAGGCCCACCAGCGCCGCCGCGGCGTAGACCCAAACCATCTTCGGATTCTGCTGTCCGAACGCCTTCGCGAAGGAGATGTTGGCGAGGCCGTGCAGTCCCCAGCCTGCGATCTGGCAAAGGACGTAGGTCTGTTGTCGTGTCATCTGCGTTCGTTTCCGTTGCCGCGGTCGCTACTGCGCCAGGAACTTGTCCAGTTGGGCCAGGAACCAGGCCGGCTCATCGAACATCATGAAGTGCCATGCCTCGTCGTGCAACTCAAACGTCAGTTTGGCCACACCCGAGTATTGCTTAGTCAGGTTGTCGAAGACGCGCTGGCGGGACGTGTATTCCTTGTAGGCCGACCAGGCGCTGAGCGCCAGCACGCGGGACTTGATCTGTCCCAGAGCAGGGCGTAGGTCGTTGGTGTACAGCTCCATCATGGCCGCGGCCACGGTCGATGCATCGGATTTGCGGGACCACTCGACAATGCGCGCCACGTCGTCTTTCGAATGCGCCATGGTCTTCAAGTACTCATCCTGAGAGCCGGGCTTGGCTGCGGAAATCTGCTCGCGCATGGCATTGGCCATGGGCTTCATCGATTCGGCGGTGGCACCGGGCATCATCAGCTCCGGCAGGAACGGGGCGGAATCGACGATGACCAGCTCGCCCACCAGGTCCGGCTCCGTCTCGCCCAACCAAAGCGCCATTGCGCCACCCAACGAGTGTCCGATGATCACAGGCTTATTGAGCTTCTGCGTCCGGATGTAGGTGATGATGTCGCGGCGAACGGTGTCCAGAAATGGCGCCTCGCCCCGGTTGGCCAGCGGCGGCTGCCCGGCGAACCCGGCCAGCGTCAGCACGTGGCATTCGAAGCGGCCTTTCAGATGAGCGACGGTCGTGTCCCAGGTGGCACCGCCGGAAGCGAGGCCAGGAATCAGGATGACCGGGCGGCCTTTCCCGGTCACTTGCACGCCAAAGCTGGGTGCGTTTGCGGGGGCGGGGGCGGAGAACAGGGTCAGCGTCGAGAGGGTCAACAGCAGGGTGAGCTTCTTCATGGATTCAGCATGCGGGTGCTGTTCGATCGGCTGGGGCTTTTCTGGATGAGTGGCGTGCCGCCGGGACAAGCGGCGCGATAGGCTAGTGATCGCATGAACCCTTTCGAGAAAGTCGCCTTGGGGCGCACGAAGCTGGAAGTGACGCGGTTGGGTATGGGCACGGCGGCGCTGCCGGGTCTTTATACCGCGGTGGATGAGCGAGAGGCGATCGGTGCCGTACAGGCGGCACTCGAAAGCGGCCTGAACTTGATCGATACCGCGCCCATGTACGGGCACGGGAAGAGCGAAGAACTGCTGGGCGAGGCGCTGCAAGGCGTACCGCGCGATAGCTATGTGCTCTCCACCAAAGTGGGCCGGGTGCTGGAACCCGCCGATCCGGCGGAGTTCGCCGAAGGCCAATGGAAGAACGTCAGCCCGTACCGCTGGGTGTTCGATTTCAGCTATGACGCCGTCATGCGGAGTTTTGAGGAGAGCCTCCGCCGCATGAAAGTGGACCGGATCGACGTGCTGTTGATCCATGACCCAGACGCCCATTGGGAACCGGCGATCGGCGAAGCCTACCCGGCCATCCACAAGCTGCGGGAGCAGGGCGTGGTGTCCGCTATTGGCGCGGGGATGAACCAGTGGGAGATGCTGAAGCGGTTCGGTGAGGAAGGCGATTTCGACTGCTTCCTGCTGGCCGGACGCTATACCTTGATCGACCATACGTCGATGGCGGAGTTTCTGCCGCTGTGCGAGCGCAAGGGCATCTCGATCATCATCGGCGGGCCCTACAATTCAGGCATTCTGGCCGGTGGCAACACCTTCAACTACGTGCCCGCGACGGAGGAGATGATGGCGCACGTGGCTCGGGTCAAGGCGGTCTGCGAACGCCATGGCGTTGACTTGAAAGCCGCCGCACTCCAGTTTCCGATGGCCCATCCCACGGTGGCCACCACGATTCCGGGTGCCAAAACGCCGTCGGAGTTCGCTGAGAATCTTCGGCTGTTCCAAACCACCATTCCGGCTGCCCTTTGGGCTGATCTCCGCACCGAGGGGCTGATCCCAGGTGAATGCCCGATTCCTAACTGAACAAAATTGTGATAAAAGTGTTACCCAGAAGAGGGGTCTCTCGAGCTGTGTCCATTTGTCTGCGTACGCTATTTGTCTTCGCGGTGCTGCTGTGTAGCAGCCTGCGCTTATCCGCTCAAGTTCTCTATGGTTCGGTGGTTGGCCAGGCCAACGATGCCTCCGGTGCTGCCGTGCCCGGCGCGTCGGTAACGCTGACCAATAAGGCCAATGGCTTGGCCCGTGCCACCACCACCAATGAAGGCGGCCAGTACACGTTTGCGGCCACGCAGCCGGGCGATTACGACGTCAAGATCACCAAAGATGGTTTCCGGACGGCGAATGAAACGTCGGTGACGGTCACCTCCAACAACGTCACCCGCGTCGATGTCACGATGCAGGTGGGCGCGGTCAGCGACTCAGTGACGGTGGAAGCTTCCACCGCCGTGTTGCAGACCGACTCGGCCACGGTGAAGGCGGAAGTGACCAGCAAAGAATTGCTGAACATCCCCACGCCGGTCGGCCGCAACTACCAGAACCTGCTGGTGACCATCCCCGGCTTCTCCCCGCCGCAGAACGCGCACTCCGTGCCGACCAATCCGTCGCGTGCGTTGCAGTCAAACGTGAACGGCACCTCTACCTCCGGCGTCAACGTCCGTATCGATGGCGCATCCAGCCAGCAGCCGTGGCTGCCGCACATCGCGGCCTACGTGCCGACGCTGGAAGCAATCGAAACGGTCAACGTG
>JBIKMK010000535.1:0-3710 GCA_044359315.1 Bryobacteraceae bacterium
GCGGCGTCTTCGAGCACAGCATCCAGGGCCGGCTTATTGGAGTGAATATCGCTGAGGATCAGGTAGCGCACAGGGGTCTAGGTGGCTCGCAGCCGCAGCAAAGCCACTTCCGGTGGGGCGCCGAAGCGCACCGGAACGCCGATGGTCCCGATACCTGAAGTGACGTAGATCGATGCCGGGCCCTCGCGATAGAGGCCGAGCGTGTAGGGGGTGTAGAGAGTCGCGATATTCAAGTTGGCCCGCAGAATCTCCAGGTTCACCTGCCCGCCATGGGTATGGCCCGCCAGCGTCACGCCGAAACCTTTCTGGGCGGCAATAGGAAACACATCTGGATTATGCGATAAAAGCAGATTTATTGCGCCGGGTTTTACAAGTTTTTCTGTTCCGCGCAGGTAGCCGGTCCGCTCCGACTGGTGATCGACGCCCGCCACATTCAGCCACGCCTGCCCGAATTGCAACATCTGCGACTGTTGGCGGAGGAAGCGCAAGCCCAGCCGCGCACCCTCGCGCGTCGCATAATCCTCGGCGCGGGCATGAATTTCGTGATTGCCATGGCAGCCGAGAATGCCGGCATCGGCCTTTAGATTCTTCAACGCCGCCAGGGCGTCGTCTAGCGGATCACCCAGATCGGAGATCAGGTCGCCAGTCACCACCGCCAGGTGGGGCCGCGTGCCATTGGCCATGTCCACTAGGCGCACCAGCTCCCGGGCACTCATGAACGGCCCCAAGTGGATATCCGACAACTGGACGATCCGGAGACCTTCCAGGTCGCGAGGCAAGCCGGTGACCGGTAAATCGACCTCAGTCAGCCGGAAATTATGGCGTTCGATGAACGTGCCATATCCCGCCACAGCCGCTGGAGATGCAGCCAGCAAGCGAGCGGTATTCCGCAGAAAATCGCGGCGTCCGGTGTCGACGGGCCGCTCCGGCGGGATGAAGTTCGACAGCAAACCACAACCTAAAACGGTGAAAGAAAGCCCCAGGCCCACCGCCCGCCATTCCGGCAGAGGCTCATACAGGGGGCCTACCACGGCCAGCCGCAATGCCAGTACCGCTCCGCCGGCCAAAACCAGGTAAAGGGACAGCAGGAGCACCCGGGTGACACCCAAATTTCGCGTAGCAGGCGAGAATAGGCGGTCAAACAGGCCCGGCAGTAGTGCCATGGCCAGCAGCGCGATTAGTGTATCGAATAAGAAGCGTGCCCCGAGCAGCATAGCCGTCTACTAGTGTATCGTCCGGCCCCGGCGGCGATGGAATATCCAGCAGGTCTAAGATAATGATTTCGAAGGGACCACCTCTTTCTGCCTCTTGACGAATACGCTCGCAAGCGCCGCTTCTCCCAAACGCCCGAGCCCGCACCCGCGATTCCGGCTGAGGAGCGAGGTCTCTTCTGCGTCCAGCGTCACCACGCCCGGCGTCTGCACTACGATTTGCGCCTGGAGATTGGCGGCACGCTGAAATCCTGGGCCGTGCCCAATGGGCCCACTCTGGACCCGGCGGTGAAGCAGTTGGCCGTCCACGTCGAGGATCACCCGGTTGAGTACGCCACCTTTGAGGGCAACATCCCCAAAGGCAACTACGGTGGCGGCAGCATGATGCTGTGGGATGCCGGGACGTTTGAAGTGGTCACGGATGTTCCAGCGGTGGATCAACTGGCGCGCGGGGACTTCAAGTTCCGGCTGCATGGCGAAAAGCTTTCCGGCGACTTCGGCCTTGTCCGCATGAAGGATCGCCAGACCGGCGGCGATTCAAAAGACTGGCTGTTGCTGAAGAAGAAAGACGAACACGTCCAATCGCCCTACGACGTGGAGCAGCATGACTGGAGCGTAAAGACCGGCCGGACACAGGAAGAGATCGCGCTTGACGTCACGCCCCGTCCGCAAGTGCCAATGCCCAACTCGCTGCCTCCGATGCTGGCGCAACTGACCGACGACGTTCCGTCCGGCAGCGGTTGGCTGTATGAGATCAAGTGGGATGGCGTGCGGGCCATGGCGCTGGTTGAGAACGGCCAGGTCCGTGCCACGGGCCGCAAAGGCAACGACATCACGCGGCAGTATCCGGAGATCGAACGGCTGCGGGTGCGGGCCCGATCAGCGATCATCGATGGCGAGATTTGTGTCCTGGACGAGCAGGGGCGCCCCAGTTTTGAGCGTATCCAGCCGCGCATCATGGCCTCCGGTTCTAGCTCCATCCAACAGATGACCAGGACGCGGCCGGCGGTCTTCTTCGCCTTTGATCTGCTCTATCTCGACGGCCGGGACTTGCGCGGGTTGCCGCTGGAAAGCCGCAAGAAGCTGCTGGCTTCGGTGCTGGTGCCCGGCGATGGCGTCAAGCTCTCGGAGTACTTCACCGACCATGGCGCGGAGCTACTGCAACTGGTCCGGCAACAGGGCCTGGAAGGCATCATGGCCAAGCGCGCGGCCAGCTTCTATGAGCCCGCCCGCAGCCGGGACTGGCTGAAAATCAAAGCGATCAGCGAACAGGAATTCGTCCTGGCGGGCTTCACCAAAGGCGAGCGCGACTACTTCGGCGCCCTGCTGCTGGGCGTCTGGGACAACGGAAGGCTCCACTTTGCGGGCAGCGTCGGCACCGGGTTCGACCGCCGCCTGATGCACCGGCTGCACACGATGCTATCGGAGCGCGTGGTGCCAACGTCCCCGTTCGCCGAACCGGTGAAGCTGCCGCAGCCGGTCACTTGGACGCGGCCGGAGCTGGTGGCGACGGTGAAGTTTCTCGAATGGACCGCCGAGGGGCGTCTGCGTGCCCCGGTATTTGTGGGTTTGCGTGACGACATCGCGCCTGCCGAGTGCGTTCGCCGGGTCACCAAAGCGATGCCGCGGCCGGAGCTGATTCCGCTCGGCAAGGAGGAAACGTCCGTCACCTTGGACGGGCAGACGTTCCGCATCAAGAATCTCTCAAAGCTCTACTATCCGGCGGACCAGGTCACTAAGCGCGACATTCTCAATTACTATGATGCGGTGGCGGAGTTACTCCTGCCCCACTGGCAAGACCGGCCGCTTTCTCTGAGGAGATACCCGGACGGAATTGAGGGCGAGGCCTTCTTTCAAAAAAATGCCGAAGGTCTGCCGGACTGGATTCGCACCACCACGATCCGCGATGGCGAGGAAGCGGCCGTGCGCGTGGTGGGCGACAGCCGGGCGCAGTTGGTCTATCTGGCGCAGTTGGGCTGCATTGATCAGAATCCCTGGATGTCGCGCCTGGAGACGCTGGACTGCCCGGACTTCCTGCTGATCGATCTGGACCCGCAGGAGTGCAACTACGACCTGATTGTGGAGGCCGCGCACTACCTGCGTCGCAAGCTAGAGTCGTTCGGCCTGGTGGGCTACCCCAAAACCACCGGCGGCGACGGCATGCACCTCTACGTGCCGCTGGAACCCATCTACACTTACGACCAGACCAAAGCCTTCGCCGAGATTCTGGCCCGCCTGGCAGCGGCCGAGCGGCCGGAGCTGTTCACGACGCCCCGGGCAGTCGCCAAGCGGCAGAGCAACCGGGTCTACTTTGACTATCTCCAGAACGGCCGGGGCAAGACCATCTCGGCCCCATATGTTCTGCGCGCGCACCCGGGTGCTCCGGTGGCGACGCCGCTTGATTGGGGTGAGGTGAAGGCCGGGCTGCGGCCCCAACAGTTCCACCTGCGCAATGCGATGGAGCGCTTTGACCGCGTGGGGGACCTGTTCGCCCCGGTT